>NZ_LMVE01000106.1:137597-181755 GCF_001432185.1 Cylindrospermopsis sp. CR12
AACTCCGGAACCTCCTGTTTCTTCCCCTGCATTAATGGAAACATCACAATTTACTAAATAAAGTTTCAATAAACCTTAGTCCTGCTATAGAATTACCAGTTAAATCTAAAGCAGGACTATAAATAGCGATCGCACCGTGATCAGGTATTATTGCCAAAAGTGCCCCACTAATACCTGACTTCATAGGTAAACCAATTTTTTGAGCATAGTAGGGGGAGGACTCATAAAGTCCACAACCTAACATGACGTGATTGACCAATAGACGATGCTCAGGAGCGATTAAACCACTTTCCCGAGCCAATAATTTTCCCAACTTCCCCACATCTACTACCGTTCCGGAAATACAGCATATTTCCTCATAGATATCCAGAGCAGATTCAATATTGTCAATATATCCATTTTCATACAGAATCCGTGCGATCGCCAAATTGAGAGGAGAACGGGTAGATCGGACAGAAGTCAACATAGCCACGTCCAAGTATAGTTGGGTATCTGCCAATTTATTTAACCATTCAACAAAAGGTTGAGACAGAAAACTTCCTGTATAATTACTACTATTAATTACCTGACTTATATTATTTAATTTATGAGCCACAGTAATGGCACCACTATTAATCATAGGGTTGCGGGGGTATCCCTTATCTGAAATTAGCTGTTCTAAGGAATTAAAAGCCATTGATGAAGGGGATGTACCCACAGATTGAAGAACCTGGTCCTCACCCACATGTTCAAGGAGATATAAAAAACTAAAAGGTTTAATAACACTCATGAAAGGGAAAGGAGTAGTATAATCTCCCAGACTATAATGAATATTAGGTTTAGAATAAATATAAACAGCAAACAATAGAGGATTAATATTAGCCAACAGAGGTATACGCTGAAGAACTTGACCTTGGGATATAGAAGTTTGGGATTGTGCCATCCAGAGAGACAAGTCATCAACCGACAAATTATCAAAATTGATATGTTTATTGATATGTTTCAAGGGACTAAATAATAACAGAACACCAAAATTATACAAGGAGTGGAGATAAGAGTTAAAAGAAAAGTTCAAAATTAACAACACTTCCTGAAATAATTTGTTATTTATCATATTTATTCTGTAGATTTAAGTGGGGAGGCACAATGATTTGTAGGATGGGTTGACGATGGCGTAACCGGTGGGGGTGTTGGGTTTCATACTTCAACCCAACCTAGGTTCATCTTATATTTAATTCCAGTCACCAGGGGATATGAAAAAAATCTGGAGTTTTATCAACTTGGCAATAGAGTGAGGTAAAACTGTAGATAGGAACTGATAATTGACAACACAACCACACAAATAAAGAACCTATGCAAAAAGTTCCCGTATCATTATGGACACTATTGGTAGGAATGATAATTTCTCCTATTAGTATATGGATAGGACAACATCATCATTTGTTACCCATACAAGCTTCAGCCCAAGCGCCCTTGGTAGACAATTTTTTTAATGTCATGTTTACCATTGCAGTAGCTCTATTTTTAATAGTTGAAGGAACCATAGTAATTTTCTTATTTGTGTATCGTCGTCGTGCAGGAGATGCTAGTGATGGTATACCCATAGAAGGCAATTTAGCCCTAGAGATTTTTTGGACTGCCATACCCACAGTAATTGTAATTGCTTTAGGTATTTACAGCGTCAATATCTATAATCAAATGGGAGGTTTAGAACCAGGTAGTCATCCCCATCATATTGCCCATGTTTCAGGTACAGCAATAGCAGCTACCATGGATAATGAAAGTAAATCTTCCAGTAATTCCCTTCACACACCTGCTGCTAATATTGGGATTGGCGCAAGTCCTGAAACTCAAAACAAACCAGCAGATTTGGTAGTTAATGTTCAAGGAATGCAATTTGCATGGTTATTTAACTATCCCGAAACCGACATAAATGCAGGAGAATTACATATTCCTGTAGGTGCAGACGTACAGTTAAACCTGTCCGCGACAGATGTAATTCACTCATTTTGGGTTCCCCAATTTCGTCTCAAGCAAGATGCGATTCCTGGTGTACCAACAGAACTGAGATTTGTAGCAACAAAACCAGGAACCTATCCCATAGTTTGCACAGAATTATGTGGTGGTTATCATGGTTCCATGCGCAGCCAAGTAATTGTTCACAGTCAGGAGGAATTTAATCATTGGTTAACAGAAAATCAGGTAGCACAACAAAATTCTCCCCAAATATTAGCTGTTAACCCTGGTGATGTATCTCCCACGGAATTTCTAGCGCCCTATGTTCAGAATATGGGAATAAATTCCCAAATCATTCCCTCATTTAAGAGCATCACCAAATAACCAAAACTCACAACTTATAATTCTCATGACTTCCAGCGAATTTTTTCCTGAAATACCAACAAATCCACCAGATCAAAGTCAACAAAAAACTCTTCTGGTATCCCACACTTCACATCAAGAACCTTGGAAATTTAAAGACTATTTTACTTTTAATACCGATCATAAAGTCATCGGTATTCAATATTTAGTCACCGCCTTTTTCTTCTATTTAATAGGTGGGTTAATGGCCGTTGCCATCCGCACAGAATTAGCCACACCCGACGCTGATTTCATTGACCCCAATCTGTATAACGCCTTCATGACTAATCACGGAACAATCATGATATTTCTTTGGATTGTTCCCAGCGCTATTGGGGGATTTGGTAATTATTTAGTACCCTTAATGGTGGGTGCTAGAGATATGGCATTTCCTAAATTAAACGCCATTGCTTTTTGGTTAAATCCCCCCGCAGGTTTGCTATTATTAGCCAGTTTCTTTTTTGGTGGTTCTCAATCCGGTTGGACCGCCTATCCACCCCTAAGTTTAATTACCGCCCCCATCGCTCAAAGTCTCTGGATTTTAGCAATTGTTTTAGTAGGAACTTCCTCAATTTTGGGTTCAATTAACTTTGTCATCACAATTTTGATGATGAAAGTTCCTAGCATGAAATGGGATCAAGTTCCCCTATTTTGTTGGGCAATTTTAGCAACTTCTATTCTGGCACTTTTATCCACTCCCGTGTTAGCAGCAGGCTTAGTTTTGCTACTATTTGACATTAATTTCGGTACCTCCTTCTTCAAACCTGATGCTGGTGGTAACGTGATTATTTACCAACATCTATTTTGGTTTTATTCCCATCCAGCAGTTTATTTAATGATTCTGCCAATTTTTGGCATTATGTCAGAAGTGATTCCTACCCATGCGCGCAAACCAATTTTTGGATATAAGGCGATCGCCTATTCTAGTGTTGCCATTTGTGTGGTAGGTTTATTTGTGTGGGTTCACCACATGTTTACCAGTGGTACTCCTGGTTGGATGCGCATGTTTTTCACTATTTCCACACTAATAGTTGCTGTTCCTACAGGGGTAAAGATATTTGGTTGGGTGGCAACTCTTTGGGGTGGTAAAATCCGATTTACCAGTGCAATGTTGTTTGCAATTGGTTTATTATCAATGTTTGTTATGGGTGGTTTAAGTGGCGTAACTATGGGAACTGCTCCCTTTGACGTTCACGTTCATGATACCTATTATGTGGTTGCCCATTTTCACTATGTTTTATTTGGTGGTTCTGTTTTTGGCATTTACTCTGGTATCTATCATTGGTTTCCCAAAATCACCGGTAAAATCATGAATGAAACTTGGGGTAAAATCCACTTTATTCTGACTTTTATTGGTACTAACCTAACATTTTTACCAATGCACGAACTGGGATTACAAGGGATGCCAAGACGAGTGGCTATGTATGACCCACAATTTATTAGTTTGAACCAGATTTGTACGGTGGGAGCATTCATTTTAGCTATTTCTGTTATTCCCTTTGCTTATAATGCGATTAATAGTTGGTTCAATGGTGAGTCAGCAGGTGATAATCCCTGGAAGAGTTTAACCCTAGAATGGACTACTAGTTCTCCCCCGATTATTGAAAATTGGGAAGTTTTACCTGTGGTTACCCATGGACCTTATGACTATGGACATCAACAAGATGAGGTCTAGCAAAAATTAACCCCTCAAAAAGAAAAACACCATGACAGCAATTACGACTGACAAATATCTCTCAGGTGACCATCACGAACATCCGGATTTGCGGGTTTGGGGATTATTAACTTTCTTGGTTTCTGAATCCTTAATGTTTGGTGGATTTTTTGCTACCTATTTATTTTTTAAAGGTACTACCCCAGTTTGGCCTCCAGAGGGGACAGATGTGGAATTGCTTATCCCTACCATTAACACCATAATTCTAGTATCTAGCAGTTTTGTTATTCATCTAGGTGATGCAGCAATTAAAAGAAATCGTGTGGGGTGGATGCGATTTTGGTATTTTATTACGGCCATCATGGGTGCTGTATTTTTAGTGGGACAGATTTATGAATACATGAATCTGGGGTATGGGTTAACTAGCAATGTTTTCGCCAATTGTTTTTATTTAATGACTGGTTTTCACGGATTGCATGTTTTTGTGGGATTGCTATTAATTTTGGGTGTTTTATGGCGTTCTCTCAAACGTAATCATTATTCTGCTATTAAACATACGGGAATCGAAATGGCAGAAATTTATTGGCACTTTGTCGATATCATTTGGATTATTTTGTTTACCTTGGTTTATCTCATGAATGCTTTTTGAGCTGCTAATTGATAAAAGGGAATAGGTAATTAGGTAACTAAGTGAGTGGGTGGAATTAAATATAAGATGCACAAATAATTGTGCATCTCTACCTACCTATTTCCTTTGAGTTTCAAGTCCAGTAGATTAAGTAATTAGATATGAATATCAATTGTGACCAGTTTTCCTGGTTTGACGCTTCTGCTGAAGTTAAAGAACTATTAGTCTTAGCTACTAAAACATGGGAAAATCCAGAAGAGTCTCTTAAATATATGGAGCAAGCTCTAGCTGAAACTAAGGAGAATAACCATATGGACGTTTTGGTAGCAGCTTATCGTTATTTTTATTATCAAAATAATTATGCTCTAGCGGAAAAAACAGCGAACACCATAATTGCTAGAATCAGAAAAACTCACCAATTACCTGATAACTGGGAAAAACTTCGATCAGTTTTACTTGCAAGAAAGGATGAATCTCAAATTAGAATTTTTTTAAATGCTTATACTGCTCTGGGAATGATTTCAGCCAAGTTGGGAAAATTAGACCAGGCTAAAGCAATAATCAAAGAGATACAGAACATAAATGATAAAGAAGATTTTGGTGCTAATATTCTTTGGCAGATTTTAAACCCTTCATTGGAGGAGGATGGGTAAGTAGGTGGAATTAAATATAAGATGAACAAATAATTGTGCATCCCTACTTAATTTTTGATGGACGTATTATGGAAGTATTAGGTTATGCAAGGAAAAGATTGGTTCATCCCTGAGAGTGGAAAGCATGAACTATGTAAAGCTGCAAGAGAATGGGACTTATTAAGAGAAAATTATCGTTTTTATCGGTTTCTCACGGAAGTAGAAGATGTTCTCAATGATGTAGAAGAAGAGTCTGATTTTCTTCCTCACCTGAGAATGCTGGTCAGAAGACTAATAGTTAATTCCTATTGGGTAAAAAGTCGAGTTTTAAAACCACATTCTCCAACCGGAACATCAGTTTTGTTACTATATGATGAGTTGGGATTTCCTTTAACAGTACAGACTGTCACTTTTGCACCAGGAATCACCTCCAATATCCATAATCATGGAACCTGGGGAATAGTCGCTATTTTACAAGGTCAGGAAAAAAACACATTTTGGCAACCTGATCCAGCAAATCCTGATCGTATTCAACAGGTAGGATCTTTAGATTTATTTCCCGGTGATTTAATTAGTTTTACTTCCCAAACCATACATCAGGTCTATTCTGTGGGACCAGAACCAACTGTTACTTTTAACATTTATGGAGAAACCAATTCTCAAAACAGACGAGAATTTGACATAGTTAACCATACCAGCAAGAATTTTTAAAAATATAGTTCTGCACAAGGTTAATGGGTGATGAGCAGTGGATATCTGGCTACTATTATCTTTGGTAAATACTGTAGCAGAATTATGAATCAGAGATTATCATATTAAATAAGTAGTGGATAATGAGTAAGTAAAACCACAGGTAAAGTCAATAGTGGGAATATTCTCAACTATTAGAAAATATAGCTCGTGTGATTCTTTGTGATTTTTAGATAGGTGAATGCGTAGATCCGAGTAATAGTTATCAAGTAAACTCAGAATCAAGAGGAGAAAGTTGTTATGGCTAGAGTGATTTTCTATGAAAAACCTGGATGTAAAAATAATATCAGACAAAAGGTTTTACTAACAGCAGCAGGTCATCAGGTAATAGCATATAGCTTATTAACAGAACCATGGACGAAGGAAAGATTAAAATCCTTTTTCGGCGATCGCCCGGTAGTGGAATGGTTTAATAAAACAGCTCCCAGTGTAAGATCAGGAGAGGTAAATCCAGAAAACATTGATGGGGAAACTGCTTTATTAATGATGCTGAAAGATCCTCTATTAATTCGCCGTCCTTTATTAGAAGTAGGTAATCAAAGAGAGGTAGGTTTTGATGTGGAAAAAATCCACGCCTGGATTGGTTTAAACTCCACGGACGAGTCCTTACAGGTAATGACTGAAAGTCTCATGCAACAGGATTTGCAAGGGTGTGCTCACGATAAAAACCACGAACATCATCATTAGTCCTGTACTCGTAATTTAGCAGCTTGAATTAGTAAAGATTCAGCAAAAGCGATCGCCTGATTAGCAGATTTACCACCAGCTAATTGGGCCAATTCATCCCTGCGAGTATTTAAGTTATCCAAAGAGGTAACTCTGACTACGGTGCGCTCCTCCGTATTACCGTTTTTTTCAATCACCTCTTTATAAACCCGGAAATGTCGATCAGCCATAGCTGCGACTAAGGGTTGATGAGTTACACATAATACTTGTTGAGCTTCGCTTAATTGACGTAATTTTTCGGCAATAACTTGAGCAACTCTCCCGGAAACACCCACATCAATTTCATCAAAAATCATAGTTTCTACACTATCATGCTGATTAAAACAAGCTTTGAGAGCCAATAAAAATCGACTCATTTCCCCACCAGAAGCAATTTCTGTCAGTGGTTGAATGGGTTCCCCCGCATTGGGACTGAACATAAAGGTGATTTTATCTGCACCGGTGGAGGTGGGTGGAATGGGGGTAATTTCTACTTGAAATTTTACTTTTTCCATGGCCAGTGGTTTTAGTTGAGCCAACAGATGAGATTCTAAATTAATCGCACTCTGTAAGCGTAATTGGGTCAACTGTTGACAGACCTGATTAAGATGTTGTAGACAAACCTGCTCCTGTTGTTCCAAACTTTCTAAGGAATCTTCCGTACTATTCAATTCCTCTAATTCATTTTGAATACGTTGATAATATTCTATTGCTTCTGAGAGACTAGGTCCATATTTACGACAGATTTGTTTTAGCTCTCTTACTCTTTCTTCTACTTCTTCTAGTCTTTGAGGATCAGCTTCTAATCCATCTCCATACATACTAATTTGTCTTCCTACTTCCATAACTGTTGCCAACGCATCCCTAACTAACTCCAAAATGGGTTGCAGTTGAGGGTCAAACTCCACAATGTGGTTTAATATGGTCTCACTAGCTCCTAATAAATCCACAGCAGTGGGAGTTTCAGCATCATTTTGATATAAGGACTGATGAATTTTATAACTCATTTGTTGCAAATCAACCAGATGATTTAGTCTTTCTCTTTCCTGGTTCAATAGTTCCATTTCTTGTGGATCATGGAGATTTGCTGTGGTCAATTCTTGAATTTGATAAGTTAGGAGGTCTAACTGTTGCAAACGTTCCTTTTCTGACCTACGTCGTTTTTCTAAATTTTTATGTGCCTCTTGATATGCAGCGTAAGCACTACTCACCTTTTGTTTGTGTTGAATTATATCCTCACCACCATAGAGATCCAACCAATCTCTGACTTGAGCAGACTGTCCCACTTGTAAAGTTTGTCCTTGTGCAGTAATTTCCACCAGGCGATCGCGCAGACTAGTCATAATTTGGCGATTAACTAACACACCATTTACCCGTGAACGACTGCGGATATTAATTCCAGATGCAGTAATTTCCCGACTGATCACCAGAGAATTATCATCAATCAAATCAATTTCCTGTTCAGTTAACCAAGTAGCCAAAAACGTAGCAATACTGAAAGTTCCTTCTACCACAGCACGATTAGTTCCAGTGCGAATTACCCGACTAGAAACCCTTCCACCCAAAACTGCATCAATCGCATCCAGAATAATCGACTTTCCTGCACCAGTTTCCCCAGTTAAAACATTCAATCCTGGACCAAAATCTAACTCCAGTTGGTCGATTAGGGCAAAATTCTCAATTCTGAGGGACAGTAACATTAATCCATAATCTCCGTGAGAGTGTATGCCAAATATCTCTTAATTTTACCTTCATTTATGGCTTACTGAAAAGAGTTTGATAATAAACAATTAACCGTTAATTTTTTCCTTCTGGTTTGCTCTTGTATTTAAACTGTTCAAATTTTTTTCTGTACGTGAAAATATAATCAATAACTGTATATGTAAAGTTAATAATGTATTGAGCATCTGTTGCACCAAAAGTTATATTCTTATGCACAAAATCATTTTCTGTTACTCTTAACCTAGCAGCCCAATCATAAAGATTCTGATCAATAATTTCTTGTTCTTTCATTTTCTTGAGTTTATTCTCAAGCGATCCTGCCTCAATTTTATAATCTTTACATACATAGTCTAATGTCTTAACACACATAATCACGGATGCAATAAATGCTTTATTATTATAGCACCGTATAGCCTCTTCCAATACCGTCCTTATGTATGTAGGTACTTCAGAACTAATAGTTTTCTCAGATGTGGGATATAAGGTTTTGGGTTGACCATAGGTGGGATCATTGTAATGTTCGGGATTATCAGAATATTCCGTGCGAGTGATAAAAGGCTGAGAACACTTAGTGCATTGTAAAAATGTAAACTTATATTTAGTGCCAATTTTATCCGGAGAATTAGCCATGGAATCTTTGGTCTGAATTGGTGTAAAGTAGCTATCTATTTCTTTGGCATTTACTAAGCCTTTACAAGTCACACAATTTAATACATGCACAACGTCACGCATTTTGCTGAGCAGCATTTTTACTTTTTGTTTATGTAAAGCTTCCCCATCCGGGGAAGTGCTTTGTGATCTGGGTAAAAATTGCCTTTCTGTTTTCCGCTCATTTCTGAGTTGTACAAATATCCTATTATACTCCTTTCGCAGGGAAGGTTTATTCTCCAACCATTCATCTAGTAAAGCGGCAATTTCCTTTTCACTGGGATATCCAGATTTCTCAATTTGTTCAGCCAAGGATGAGAAATCCCCCGTATCTTTATTGAGAAAAATATCCAGTGCAGTTAAAATTATATCTTCTGGACTAAGACTTGTGATCATGGTTCTCCTCTAAATTCCAACACAGGTAAAGGCGGCCCAGTAGTATGGTTCTTGAAAAGGGCGTTGAGACTCTGGCATTGTATCAAAATCAGCGAGTAATGTCAGCCTTGTCCCGGAAAATGGTAACTTTGCCGCCCAGGTTAACAACTTTCCCGCTGGAGCATCTCGTAACCATTGCTGGGCATGGTACAGTGCTAAGCGAGGACGACCATAGGTCAGAAGATTTTCTGTGTCCGTATAGAATTGGTAGAAACGAATCATTAACAAAGCACTAGTATAATCACTCACAGCCCATAAACTACTAATTATGGTAGAAGCTCCTGCTAAGAGAAAACCCGTGGGCAAACTGATATAGTCATCATTTTTGGTATCAACCATATCACCGATCCCCATTTCATAAGCGGAAAGAGAAACAAGATGGCATCGACGCATATCCAATCCACAAATATCACCAAGGGTCAAACATTGGGAGAGATCCACTGCTGCACCATTTGGTAAGGGGAGGTATTCCCCACCCTTGGGGGGAGCTGGTAGAATACAATTGGCCAAAAGTATGGCAGAATGTAGAGGTTTTTGAAAATTAGAGTACCCAGTGCAGGAAAAATGCAGGTAATTTTTCTCTGGAATGGATCGACTAAAAATAGTTTCACGGGTGGCTTCTTTCTCAGTTATCACCTCCGTGCCAATCAACAGTCGGGTAATAATTGTTTCTACTTCAAAACTGGCATATTGCAGGTTTTGGGTAGGATTTTGAATGGCCAGGGATTGTACTACCTCTTCCCGCTCCGTAACTCCTACGGAACTGAGGAGCTGACAACTGGGGAAATAACTAAATCCCAGGGGAAATCGCTCCCAGGGAAATAGAGCGTGTAGAGGGAAGATATGTAAGCAACCATAAGGTATGAGTACCAGTTCTTCACATGGGGGGGATAACTTCCACAATTGAGTTAATAAAGTCTCAACTTGCAAAATCTCCTTCAGTTCGCCCAGTAGTTCCGGTAAGGCCTGTTTCCAGTTACCTAAATTGTGGCGATCGCGGTAGATATCTAAGTATTTTTGGCTGAATTGGCGGATCACACTGGGCGATATAACCACTTTGTGAGGAAAAATGGGTACATCTGGATTAGCAGTGATGATAAAGGTATAGAGAACATCATCTGTAAAGTACCACTCCAGGATCACCCGGCGCGGATCTGCTCCCACCAGCTTGAGTATTTTAGATATGGTTATTGGTTCCACCCTCTGGGTAAGGGAGAAATGGGGATCAAGGGGTTTGACCTGGCTAGTAATAAATTGATCTAATTCTTCTATGAGCGTATTGAGTTGACCATGGCTTCTTTTTTCTCCTTGGATTTCCAGTAGTCTTACTTCATTGCGAATTGCTTGACGAAGACGATCTAATTCCCCATAAATACGAGAGGGAATATTTCCTTTTGGATATAGATGTTTATTCTCTAGTAGCTCCACTAAATTTCGTGATTTACTGCGCTCTACTAATTCAACTGCTTTTCCATATTGATGCAACTCAATACAAGCACGCACTGCTGACTGGTAAATATGGGAGTGTTGGATCTCCCCAGGAGATTTATCCCGCCAAAATTGGATTGTCTCTAGTGCTTTGATTCCCTGTTCATAACCCTCTAGAGCGATATCCCACCAACCCTGCTCAAACCCCAGATCTCCTAAATGACTGGCAAATTTTAAATAGTCTGCTGGAGAAAGCTCCGGGGTAGCAATTGCCAGAGCTTCTCGATAATGGGCGATCGCCATTTCTAAGTTAGACTGGGACTCGGTTCCCAGTTCAGCTTGAGTTTGGTAAGCTTTTCCTAGATTGTGAAGGGTTTGAGCCAGATCTGGTTCTAATCCTGGTTGACGGAGAATAGTTAAAGCTTTAGTAAAGACAATAATTGCTCTTTGTAGATTAGCATCTGGATCCTTACCCCGTTCTACTTCGTTTAGGTAGGCAATTCCCAGTTGATTGAGAGTTTCGGCCAAGTCTCTTTCCAGTCCCAATTGGCGGAACATGGTAATAGCTTCTCTAAAAGGAGTAATTGCTCTTTCTAGTTTACCCTGGCTAATATAAACACTACCCACACTGGTTAAGGTTTTAGCCAAGTCCCTTTCTAAACCTAGTTCCCGTAGAATGGAGATCGCTTCTGTATAGGGTGGAATTGCCTTTTGTAGATTCGCTTGCGAGTCCTTACCTAATTGAGCTTGGGTTTGGTAGGCGCTCCCTAAATTGTAAAGAGTTTGAGCTAAATCCCTTTCTAAATCCAATTCCCGTAAAATTGAAATGGCTTCTGCATAAGCAGTCACTGCTCTTTCCAGATTAGCTTCCTTACTCATTTGAGCTTGGATTTGATAAGCCGCACCTAAATTATTCAGAACTTGAGCCAATTCCCTTTCTAACCCGGGTTGACGACGGATGGTAATAGCCTCATTATAAGCTGCGATCGCTTTTTCTAGGTTAGAGTGGGAGTCCGTACCCATTTGGGCCTGGGTTTGGTAAGCAGCACCTAGATGATTGAGAACTTGAGCCAATTCTTTTTCGAGTCCCAGTTGGCGTTCTATGGCGGCGCAAAATTCGTATCCACAGATGGCTATAGCGAGGTTAATTAGCGGATCCCCTCCGGGAAAATGATAAAAAATCCGAGCCAGGAGGTATAGTGATGCTCCCAGTTGAGCATTTTGCTCGGGAGTTGCTTGTTTATTTACCTGATGACCGCCCCAGGATTGTAGTTGGTCAATAAAGGTTGCATCTAAAAGATGGAGATTGTTTTCCAACAGGGGGTAAATTACTTGGCTATCCCCCTTGCTCTCAAAAATGGTTCCTATCAGCAACTCAATTAAGTCAATATAATCGTAAGTGCGCCCTTGATTCATAAAATTAACTCTACCCTACACCCTAGTTACTGAAGTTTAGACTAAAATGAAGAGCGATAGGTAAATAGTGTAACTGAAAAATGGAGAGATGGCGAAAAATCGAGAGATACCTGTAAAAACAGACACCCCCGTAGCGGAAAATGAAAAAAGCACAACTACAGTTATCAATTAGGAGGTAAAGTTGTTGGACTCCCTAACAGTTAAGAATCTCTCACCTAAAAGCCAAAGGGTGATGGATTCCCCTGGTTTGTGGACACTAGCATTTTTGGGTTCTATTTCTCTACATGTCTTACTCTTTTGGTGGTTAAGCTCTTCCAAACTATTCGGTTTTTGGGTTCCTCCCTCCCAGTCTGGTCAAGACAATGTGGTGGTGGAACTGGTGGATATTCCCGCTTCAGTAGAGCCGCAAAAACAAGTTCCTAAGTCTGAACCTGCTCTAGCCAAACCAAATTCTTCTCCATCTACCCCAAAGCAAGCTAATTATAACACTACTAAGAAAGTGGCTGAACAGGTTGTTGTTGCTAAACCTATTAACTCCAATTTAAATAGATCCCCAGTTATCCCCCCCAGGCAAAATCAGCCCAATACTCCATTAATACCTAAACCTACACCTGGAAAATTTCTACTTCCACCTAAATCAAGTCCTCCACCAAATGATCTTCCTTGGAACTCTCCTCGAGAGGAAGTTAAAGTGGAATCGGAGAAATCAAACCCCTTACCGGAAATTGCACCCGATAAGTTGCCCAAACCCATCTCTTCCCCATCACTGAGTGAAAATCCTACCCCGGAAACCACTCCAGTGGGGGAAAATTCCCAACCTCAATTATTTCCTCAATTATTTACTCTCACTATTGAACCCCTCAACAGAGATGAGATACAGGAGCTAAGAAAACAAAATTTGATAGCAGGGGATATTCCCCCCGATGTGTTACCCAAGTACCAAGGTAGTAGTACGAAGGAGCTAACAATTACTTTTTCTTCTGCTCAAACACAACCATCAAAACGGATAACGATACTGGTTAGCCTAATAGTTAATCAGCACGGCAAGTTAGAGCAAGTTTTTATTATTGACCCCAACATATCTGAAAAAGATCAAAGTGTTTATGAGCCACCACTCCGGGAGCTTTTTCAGCAGGAGAAATTTGTAGGTGGTTATGACAAGAATGGTTCCCAACCAGAAAAGAGTAACTTATATCTGAGAGTAACCATCGTTCCCAGGGATTCTCCAACAAGTTCTCCAAAAAATTCTCCCTAGGGACTTGCAATTTCCCACAGACTCTGTTACTATTGCCAAAGTTGGAGAAAACAAACTCCAAACCAACCTGCGGGCGTAGTTTAGTGGTAAAACTATAGCCTTCCAAGCTATTAATGCGGGTTCGATTCCCGCCGCCCGCTTTCTCCACCGTCTATTGGTGGTATTTCTTCTATCGGTATAAGTACGTCTAAGACAGACTTGACTATAGGGGCAGCAACAGTGCCACCATAGGCATTCCCTCCCTTTGGTTCATCAACAACCGCCAAGATGACATAACGGGGAGCCTCAACAGGGAAAATACCCACAAAGCTGGTAATTCGGGCACCGGGAATATATCCGCCATTGGGACTAGCTTTTTGGGCTGTACCAGTTTTACCAGCTACAGCATAGCCTTGAATGCGTGACGCCTTTCCACTACCCTGAGTAACCACGGTTTCCATCATGTTTACAACTGTTTGGGTAGTACTAGGGGAAAAAATCTGTCGAGGGACTGGTATTTCGGGAGAAAAATGTACTTTTCCCTCACTATCTATTAATCCCTGAACCACATGAGGTGTGACCAGTTTACCACCATTAGCCAAGGCACCGTGCATCTGTACTAATTGTAAGGGTGTGAGGGAGAAACCCTGTCCAAAAGAAGCGGTTGCCATTTCTAGGGGAGATGATAAGAATCGATCTTGATTTTTCAGACTACCACGGGTGCTAAATGGTAAATCTGTATGCATTTTTTGACCAATACCTAGTTTTTGTAACCAACTGTAGTAGATTTTTGGTTCGAGACGTTGGACAATTTGTACCATACCCACATTGCTGGATGTCTGTAAAATTTCAGCAATGTTAATTTGTCTAAAACTATTGATAACTGCATTCTTGATGACATGGTCGCTAACCCTGATAGTACCTGGATCATTAAATCTATCATCGGGAGTGATGACACCACTTTCTAAAGCAGCGGCTACAATTAAGGGTTTAAAAGTAGATCCGGGCTCGTAAAGATCAGTCACGGTCCAATTTTTAAAAGACGCAATATTAGCTTTAGAATACTCATTAGGATTATAACTGGGTTGGGACACTAAAGACAATAGGGAACCGTCTTTAGCATCCATAACAATTACAGCACCGCGTTTAGCCTGAAACTTTTCCACCTGTTGTTTCAGGGCGCTACGAACAGCTCTTTGCAAGCGACTATCTATGGTTAACTGCAATTTAAAATCATCGGAATATAAAAACTCATCTGGCGCATAATCTGGCATAATATCTCCTGCACCAGTTCGCGTCAGACGCACGGTTTCTCTGGAACGCTCCAACAGTTTGTCCTGACTATATTCTACCCCAGCTTGACCATGTCTTTCTAAATTTACATAACCCACCACATCTGCTACTAAATCCTCTTCGGGGTAGAAACGAGAGTATTTTTCAATAAATTCTAAACCATCTAGTCTAAATGATATTAATCGGTCAGCAATATTTTCAGATACCTTATCAGCTAAAAGAATACCACTTTTCCTAGTTTTAAATAGCTTCACTAGGTTTGTAACATCTTTATTCAAAAAAGGTGCTATTTTTTCCGCTATTGCCTGATTAGATTTACTGAATAATTTAGGGTGAACATAGAGTGTATAAACAGGACGGTCAATAGCCAACAAAGTTTTATTGCGATCCACTAATGGACGGCGGGGCATAAAAGGAAGTAATACTGTTGCTTGTTGGTTTCTAGCCCTTTTGGTGAGTTTTGGTCCATCCACAACTTGCAGACGATACAAATTTACAACTAGACCCATCCCAGATAGAAATAGAACTCCCCAAACCACCAACAGTCGGGAGTGAAAATTGACCAGTCTAGTTGGAGTACCGGGGGAATTTTTATCTGGGAATGGTGGGGAAAATCTGTTTCTCCCTGTTAATTGTAAATACCGTCGGAGATTTTCTCGTAGATTGGGTAAGTTTCTGAATCTGCTCCTAGTGGGTTTGCTTTTGCTGGGTAACTTCTGCATGGCAATGGTCAATAAGCTTAATATCCTAACGGTGGAATTGAGGTGCGTTTACCTGGAGATGGGGGGATCTTAGCTCTCGATGGTGGTTGAGAATTATTTGATACTGCGGGCAGAAAGACCATCTTACCTGGAGCAGATAGTCCCAGTCCCATTGCTTCTGCTTCCTGAGCCATTTTACTAATAATGATAGCATTAGCTGCAGTTAGCTGTCGTTCCTGGCGTTGTAAACTTTCCAGTTTGCGATAGGAATGACTCCAAATTTGTTGACAATACACCGTTCCACCATAGATTGCCAACATCACCACCACAAACAAAAATGCCGTCATGGAGGAATAGTGGTGAATGTTGTTAAGGCGGATAATCCACGAGTTTTCACTATTAGAAGAGATTGGTAACTGTTTACTAGTTTGACCAGTCAATATGGCTTTTTGCACTGGAGCATTAGGAAACATAGACTTAGAGTTAGGTTCGTCTTTCCTGAGTGCTGGTTTGGTGGAAGACACAGGAGAACGTTCCCCATACGGAATAGGAGAGGAATCCGGTCTAAACCATGAGCTTTTCGTGGAAACAGCTGATTTGGGTAATGCTGACATAATGGTGATGAATGCTAAATTTAGTCCTGAACAGGTAGCATGCTAAAAAAATTATGGTTCAATTATGCTTGCTGGATTACCTATTGGCAATGTCCTATCTCCCTTGAGCTACGACCATAACAAAAAAAACTGGAAAGAAATTTATTCTGTACAAATTGTTTCACAAAAAGCAACAAATGAGATATCTTATTCAACAGGAGCAATCCCTTGTATTGCACTTATTGGTGAAAGAGGAGTTATGAAAACAAAAATCTTTGGTTTGGCTATCGTTTTAAGTCTGGCTACTATGCTGGGCGCTTGTGAAGGTGGTACTGAACCCTCTGGTGATGCTACAACCACACCTGCTGCTACTACTACACCCGCTGAGCCCACTGATAGTGGTACTGCTACCCCTGCTACTACTACAGAACCCACAGCAACCCCAACTACTACTCCCTAGAACTTTTTAGGAACGCCTAATTTTGTTCAATAAAGCTGTGACTACCCCATGGGTGTCCCCCAGTAGCTAGTTCGATAAACAAACCCACGCTCTACCCCTTTGGGTAGGCGCTGGGACTTTACACAAACCAACAAGACGGAAAATGAAAGGTCTACCCGTAAAATTCCAGTTTGTAGTTTTGGGAGTGATTGTAGCTGTAATGGTGGGAATAATTAACCATGGAGTAACCATAGCAGTCCCACCACTAACAGAAGATATTCCGGAAGAAATACTACGTACAGAAATCATCACCATCGGGCGATCGCCTATTGATGGTAAGATATTAACCGCGTCAGAATATGCTGAACTAGAGGAGCAGCTGAGAACAATTCCGCCCAGAAAGCTAAGTCCCAGGTTGAGACACACAGTATTTTTGCTCAGGATGCGCAGAATTTTACTGCAAATTTTCCCGTTTTTAGATATTTAATCTCCTCTTTGCTGCCAGAATTCATGTTTATTTCGTACTTACAATATAAGATACATCCTGATCTACGGGAACCATGAGGACAAAAATGCAAATAAATGTAAAGAATATATATAGTTATAAAAAACTGAATTTAGTTAGTCACCTTATTGAATGTAGGTAGCTCCATGACCACCAGCACCATTGCTCCTGAGCAGGTTAACCGCATAGTTTCCAATCAACACCATGATCCGTTCGAGGTACTAGGTTCACATCTTGTAGAACAAGAGGGTAAAAACATTTGGGCTGTACGTGCTTACCTACCCAACGCCAGCGCAGTTTATGTAGTAGTTCCCCAAGAGCGTAAAGAATACGCCATGGAAAGGGTACATCATCCCCATTTTTTTGAATGCACCATTGAGATCGAAGAACTTAATAACTACCAGTTAAGAATTCAAGAAGGGGAACACGAGCGGGTAATTTATGATCCCTATGCTTTTCGTTCTCCCCGATTAACAAATTTTGATTTACATTTGTTTGGTGAGGGTAACCACCACCGAATTTATGAGAAATTGGGAGCGCACTTAACCGAAGTAGATGGGATTAAGGGGGTCTATTTTGCCGTGTGGGCACCCGGTGCTCGCAATGTTTCTCTCCTGGGGGATTTTAACCACTGGGATGGACGTAAACACCAAATGCGCAAGGGACACACGGGAGTATGGGAACTATTTATTCCTGAATTGGGTCCTGGGGAACATTATAAATATGAAATCAAGAATTTTGACGGTCATATTTACGAAAAATCTGACCCCTACGGTTTTCAACAGGAACCACGGCCGAAAACTGCATCTATTGTCACTAATTTGAATGCTTATCCCTGGGGTGATGAACAATGGATGGAGACAAGAAGAAACAGCGATCCCCTTGGGCAACCCATTTCCGTTTACGAAGTGCATTTAGGTTCTTGGTTACATGATGACAGTGCGAAACCAGCTAAGTTACCAGATGGAACAGAAGAACCAGTAGTTATTGCTTCCGAACTGAATCCAGGAGCGCGATTCCTTACCTACCGGGAGTTAGCAGCTAAACTGATTCCCTATGTGAAGGACTTGGGTTACACCCACATAGAGTTATTACCTATTGCTGAACATCCATTTGATGGTTCCTGGGGTTATCAGGTTACTGGTTACTATGCTCCCACTTCCCGATTTGGCACTCCCGGGGACTTTATGTATTTTGTTGACCAATGTCACTTAAATAGCATTGGTGTGCTTGTGGATTGGGTACCAGGTCATTTCCCCAAGGATGGTCATGGTTTAGCCTTCTTTGATGGTACTCATCTTTATGAACATGCTGATCCCCGTAAAGGTGAACATAAGGAATGGGGAACCTTGGTATTCAACTATTCCCGCAACGAGGTGAGAAATTTCCTGGTTGCTAATGCCTTGTTTTGGTTTGATAAGTACCACATTGATGGTATTAGGGTAGATGCTGTTGCTTCCATGCTTTATCTTGACTACTGTCGTAAAGATGGAGAATGGGTAGCTAACGAATATGGTGGTCGGGAAAACCTGGAAGCTGCTGATTTTCTCCGCCAAGTAAATCACAACATTTTTAGTTACTTCCCAGGGGTTCTATCCATTGCGGAGGAATCCACCTCTTGGCCCATGGTATCTTGGCCCACATACACTGGAGGGTTAGGTTTTAACCTGAAGTGGAATATGGGTTGGATGCACGACATGTTGGATTACTTTAGCATGGATCCCTGGTTCCGTCAATTCCACCAAAACAATGTCACTTTTAGCATGTGGTACAACCACAGTGAAAACTTCATGTTAGCACTGTCCCATGATGAAGTTGTCCATGGTAAGAGCAATATTATCGGTAAAATGCCCGGTGATAGATGGCAAAAGCTGGCCAATGTGCGGGCTTTATTTACTTATATGTTTGCACACCCTGGCAAGAAAACCATGTTTATGAGCATGGAGTTTGGTCAATGGAGTGAGTGGAATGTGTGGGCCGATTTGGAGTGGGGTTTATTACAGCATGAACCTCATGAGCAGTTAAGAAGGTTCTTTAGGGAAATTAACAGTGTTTACCGTTCTGAACCTGCTTTATATAGTCAGGACTTTGGACGAGAGGGCTTTGAGTGGATTGACTGTAGTGATAATCGTCACAGTGTAGTTTCTTTTGTCCGTCGAGCTAAGGACTCCGATGAATTTGTAGTAGTAGTTTGCAACTTTACCCCCCAACCCCATTCCCATTATCGTATTGGTGTGCCACAGAAGGGATTCTATACAGAGCTATTTAATAGTGACGCACGTGAGTATGGTGGTAGTAATATGGGCAATTTAGGGGGTAAATGGACTGATGACTGGTCTTTACATAATCGTCCTTATTCTTTGGATTTGTGTTTACCACCTTTAGGGGTTTTAATTCTCAAGTTAGATAGGATCAAGACTGGTCAGTCCCTGGGTTAGAAGCGGTGGATGCTATGGGGGAAGCTTTCCCCCACTTCCTCAAATTTTTAATTCAGCTAAACCCAAATAACGAACTCCTTGAGGAGAAACATCAAATCTACACGGCAAAACTTCTAAACCTACTTTTATTGCTTGTCTTAGTAACTGACCATAAAGTGGATCCGCACTATCTCCAGGAGCAAATTCCACACAGTCCCCTCGATTGATAAAGTACAACATCACCGCACGATTTTTGGGTAATACCTCCATTAATTCTCTTAGATGCTTTTGTCCCCTAGTGGTTTCTGTGTCAGGAAATAATGCTAAACTACCCTGACTCCAAGTAGTGTTTTTTATTTCTAAGTAAATTGGCATCTCATTTCCTGTTAGGTAAAAGTCCACTCGGCTTCTTTTCTCTTTTCCATAAACCACCTCCCCTTTAGCTTGCTTATACTCTCCTAGTTGTGGAAAGAGCTGTTTTTCTAAAGCTAGTTTAATTATGTTATTGGGTAAGTTGGTGTTTACACCAACCCATGTTGGTTCTGAAGTATCCACATTATCTACTTGAATCAATTCCAATGTATAGGCTAATTTGCGCTGGGGATTATCAGTTTTGGACAACTGCACAGCACTGCCAATTTGAGAAACTCCAGTCATGGGTCCGGTATTGGCACAGTGCGCTGTGACCATTTCTCCAGATTCTAGTTCCACATCAACAAAAAATCGCTTGTACCTTTTTAGTAGTTTTCCAGAATATAATTGGTTGTATTGGTAAAGATAATTTTTCATTGCAATATGTAGTTTATGATTTGTGAGGTTTTTGCCATATTAGGGAGAAATCTCCCAAATATTAATCTTATTATCTTCTGTTCCACCCACTAAAGTTTTACCATCAGCACTTAAAACTAAGGATGTAACAATTTTGGTGTTTCCTGGTAGAGCGTAAATTTCTTCCTTTGTGCTTACATCCCATAATTTAATCACAGAGGAAATTTTCTCAGAACAATCTGGGCAACTTTTGGCTTTGCTAATCAGGGTTTTACCATCGGGACTGAAAATGACAGATGTAACATTTTGTTTTTTACTGGCAAAAATTATCTCCTTATTCTTAATATCCCAAAACTTAATTTGGCGATCGCGACTGGTACTGACAAGTGTACTAGTGTCCGGACTAAAAGCTAAAGATGTGACTGTTTGGGAAGTAGTATCTAATAGTGTAGTTGGTTTTTGCCCACTGGTTTGATTAATATTCCATATTTTAATAGTTTTATCAAAACTTCCACTTGCTAGAGTGAACCCATCGGGACTAAGAGCTAAAGATCTAACCCAATAATTATGGCCTAGGAGAGTTTTTAAAAACTTTCCTGTTAATAGACTCCAAACTTTAATTGTTTTATCATCTCCCGCACTAACTAGGATTTTGCTATCTTGACTAATAGCTAGTGCTTGAATTGAGTCTTGATGACCAACTAGATTAAAAGTAAGTTTTTTTGTTTGTAAATTCCAAACTTTAATCGTTTTATCATCTCCCGCACTCACTAGGTTATTTCCATCTGGACTAATGGCAAGAGCGTTGATATTTTGTGTATGTCCTGGTAGGGATATAATTTGTTTGCCCGTTTTGCTATTCCATAATTTAATTTCTTTGTGACCCGCACTGACAATAGTATTACCATCTGGAGTAATAGCCACCACTGCTAGGGATTTATCTACTTGTGTTATGGTTTTGAGTAAACTAACTTTGTTAGTTCTAATAGAGGAAGTTCTCCCAGATATTTGCCCATACTCGGGACTGGTAGAAGATTTATTACTTGGTATTAATAAAGGATTAAATTGAGAGAAAATTGCCGTTTGTATTTGACCTAAGTTCCTATATCCCAATCCCCCCACAACCGAAATTGTTACCAAAATCAAAAATATATTTCGCAAAATAGTATGTTTATGTTTTTCATGTTTACCCTTTTTAAGGTATATGCCAGATTTTTTTGAACCATAAACATTCTTTTTACTAAGGTCTTTTATAACTTCATCAGCAGATTGATAGCGATTTTTCAGATCTAGTTGTAATAGCTTATCTAAAATAATAATTAGCTCAGCACTCCTAGAATTGTTAAGGCAATCCTGCCAATTCTTGACCCAACTATAACCATGTTCTATCCACAATTGAAAGGGAGATAGACCAGTTAAGAGATGAAAACAAGTAGCACCCAAGCTAAATAAATCACTAGCTGGATAGGCTTTGCCATCTCTAATTTGCTCTATAGCAGAATAACCATGGGATCCAATAGAAGTACCATATTTTTTTTGAACTGCAACTGTTAATTGTTTGGCAGAACCAAAGTCAATTAAGATTAATCTTCCATCCCTTTTACGTCGGATAATATTCTCTGGTTTGATATCTCGATGAATTATTCCCCGACTATGAAGAAATTTAAGAATAGGCAATAAATCCAGTAGTAAAGATTGAATATCACTGTCTTTATAGTGCTTTCTTAATTGTAACTCCTGTAATAGGTTATTGCCATCTATAAATTGCTGTACTAAATATAAACATTTATCTTGCTCAAAATAAGCCAATAAGGTGGGAATTTGTGGATGCTCTCCTAATTCTTGCAGTCTCTTTGCTTCTTGACTGAATAACTCCATTGCTTTTTTTTGTGCCCAAGTACCCTCAAACTTAGGTGCTAATTGTTTGACCACACAATTATCATTTAATTTATCTGTATCTTCTGCTAGATATGTTCTGCCAAATCCTCCTTCATCTGAAAGCACACGAATAATACGAAAACGATTTCTTAACAGTGGTACTAAAGGAGTGTCACAACTTTGACAAAACTTGCTACCATGGGGATTTTGAGGATTTTGACAATCGGGATTTAAACAACATATCATGACGTTGAAATTAAATTTCACAGCATAAAAATCAACAGAATCTATCTTACAAACAATTGTGCCCCCTACTTACTTCTTTCTAGTTATACAATATCATAAACCAAAAATCAGGTCTATCTGTTAACAAGTTGTTAAAGCTCTATAATGTTCCTGTAAATAGTTTTTAAATCTATCCTCCCTACTTAAACCACTTATTAATCACTGTACTGATCACCGTATTTACAGTTTGTTTGATTTGGTGCTGACGATTCCATTTTTGAAAAGCAGCTTCATATTCTTCACCTTGATTACGAAAGGTCTTCCAAACCTCAACTAGGATAACTAATCCCGAAAACATCAAAATATATAGAGACCAGGTTAGACCAGCACTGCCAATTAAATTTGTCAGCACGAAAAAAGTGTTAATAATTATATAGTTTCCTATACGTTTCTTCAATTTATTTTGACGATAAGTATTAAAAGCCTTTCGCTGCTGTGTTTCGCTTTGTAGAGCCAACCATTCAGTTTTGGCGTGTAAAACAGCTTCCGGTTCAATTTGTAGCTCCTTAGCAATCTCTAAAATCTGCTGATAGGAAAACTCTTGACTAAGATCTTTACTCTGACGTGCGATCGCCAGGTTTAAAATTTCCTGTACCTCTTCCTGGGTGTAAAAACGCAGTTTGTTGGATTCTGATGTCATGTTTTCTTTCCTGAGCATCATTATTTTAAAAGGTAGCAACGGTGGAATCCAATCTCCACTAATTCCACATTAGCATTTTCCTACAGAAATCTGGGACGGTTATGTTGATTGAAAAGGAGTTTCTCCCCCAAAACCTCCCAGTTTTCCTCTTCGATCAATTTGATAAATGAATCCAGGTGGTCACGATATTGATGTAATGAATTAACGAGTGCTTGACTATTATATTGTGCCATCATTACTCCCAGTTCGGGATTGCCACCACCTACCCGACTGGTATCCCGAAAACCAGAACTGGCAAGGTTTTGAGCTAGTTCTAAAATTTCTAAATCCGTTTCATTTAAACAAGCATCAATTAGAGCAGCACTAACCATCACCGGTAAATGAGATATCCAGCTCACAGCTCGATCATGTTGCTCCGGTGAACAGTAGTAAACATTAGATCCAAGCGATCGCACAATTTCTTCTAGAAGTGTTAAATTGTTTTTGATTGTTTTAGCAACTGGAGTAATTACGTAAGGACAATTTACAAACAAGTTAAACTGAGCAGCTTCTATTCCCGCACTAGTATTTCCGGCCATGGGGTGACCACCAATAAAATTCTCCCATAGGGGGGAAATAGAATGGACAATGGGTCCTTTCACAGAACCAACATCAGTAATAATAGTATTCTTATGTAGGTAGGGTATTAACTCTTTTATCTGAGGTACAATTAATCCTATAGGAGTACAGACAAAAATTAGTTCTGAACTTACCAATAAACTCAAATCAACACTAGCTTGGTCTACACTGCCAATTTCCATAGCTTTTTGACAGGTTAGTTCTCGACGACTAACCCCCAAAACATAATGTCCTTGGGAGCGTAAGTCAAAACCCAAAGAACCACCAATCAATCCTAAACCCAGAATACCAATTTTCATTTTCATCTTGAGAGATTAATTTGGGCCTAGTCATCAGTTTGAATGGCCACATTAATCGTAGAATTAAACCTTATATTTATCCTTAATAACATCAATTATGAAAAAGCTGATTAATCAACCAGAAAACTTTGTCAAAGAAAGTCTCATGGGCATGGCTAGGGCACACAGTGGTTTAATAAAAGTAAACTTTGACCCTACTTTTGTTTATCGTGCAGAAACTCCTGACAAAAGTAAAGTAGCAATTATTTCTGGTGGTGGTAGTGGACATGAACCAATGCACACGGGTTTTGTAGGCAAAGGAATGTTAGACGCTGCTTGTCCGGGAGAAATTTTTACCTCGCCAACCCCCGATCAAATGTTAGCAGCAGCAGAAAAGGTTGATAGCGGTTTAGGGACCCTGTATATTGTAAAAAATTATAGCGGCGATATAATGAATTTTGAAATGGCCACCGAACTAGCTAGAAGTCAAGGAATTCGTACCTTAAATATGATAATCGATGATGACGTGGCCGTGAAAAATAGTTCCTACACCCAAGGAAGAAGAGGAGTGGGAACAACCGTACTAGCAGAAAAAATTTGTGGAGCAGCAGCAGAGCAAGGTTACGATTTACCTCAGGTTGCCAATTTG
Organism: Cylindrospermopsis sp. CR12; assembly: GCF_001432185.1. Lineage (NCBI taxonomy): Bacteria > Bacillati > Cyanobacteriota > Cyanophyceae > Nostocales > Aphanizomenonaceae > Cylindrospermopsis > Cylindrospermopsis sp. CR12. The sequence continues at coordinate 162,251 of NZ_LMVE01000106.1, forward strand.
TGCAAAAAGGTAAATCTTCTAGGAAGAAGCATAGGAGTGGCCTTAAGTTCTTGTACAGTACCAGCTAGGGGAACACCAACCTTTGACCTGGGAGATGACCAAATAGAGTTGGGTATTGGCATTCATGGAGAACCAGGAAGAGAGAGAGTTCCCCTAATGCGTGGTGATGAGGTTACCGAAATTCTAGCGCGATCGCTCTTTGATGATACGGATTATTGTCGAACAATGCGGGAATGGGATGAAAAGCAGGAGGAGTGGAAAGAAGTAGAACTGTTAAATAAACCCTGGGAAAAAGGCGATCGCCTACTAGCATTTGTTAATAGTATGGGTGGTACTCCTATTTCGGAACTTTATCTCGTCTACCGTAAACTAGTAGAACTTTGCGAGCAAGAGGGGTTAGAAATTGTGAGAAATCTGATTGGACCTTACATGACATCCCTAGAGATGCAAGGTTGTTCTATTACGTTACTCAAACTAGATGAGGAAATGTTAGACCTATGGGATGCACCAGTTAAAACTGCGAGTTTACGCTGGGGAGTTTAAAATGGTTACTCAGGTGCAAATTGTTGAATGGTTGCAAGTGTTTAGTTCCGTCATTGAACATCACAAGCAAGAATTAACTGAACTAGATGCTGCCATTGGTGATGCAGACCATGGAATTAACATGGACAGGGGTTTCAAAAGAGTCAGTAGCATTCTACCAAGCATTGAGGGAAAAGATATTGGCAGCATTTTGAAAACAGTGAGCATGACCCTCATATCCAGTGTGGGAGGTGCTAGTGGTCCGTTATACGGAACCTGGTTTTTAAGAGGTAGTGACATCACCATGGGGAAGACCCAGCTAAGTACAAAGGACATATTAGCTTTTTTGAAAGCTGGTTTAGATGGAGTAATAGAAAGAGGTAAGGCTCAGCTAGGGGATAAAACAATGGTAGACGTAATATATCCTGCTGTGTTAGCCTTTGAAAAAGCTGTAGCAGAGGACAAGGAGACAATCTTAGCCTTGAAAATAGCCGTGGATGCAGCAGAGCAGGGACTAAAAGATACCATACCCATGATAGCAAAAAAAGGCAGAGCCAGTTATTTAGGAGAGCGTAGTATTGGACATCAAGATCCTGGAGGTACTTCTGCTTATTTAATGCTCAGGAGTTTATTAGAAGTGGTAGAGGGAGCCAGGAGGCGGATTTATCCGCAGTCAAGTATTGACATCTACTGATCAAGGTGGTAAGGTACAAAAAGGTATGGACAATATCTAGACTTGTTCTAGATGGAGTCAGTAGGGCGTTTTTGACTGCGCCAATTGGATCGCTCTTGTAAAACGTTTGGCATAACAGACCTCTATGCAAAAACGGTCCTAATGAATCTACGTCTCTTTAGAGCTGGAAAAGTCAAATCAAACATGTATGATATGGTTAGATCGGAGTTAAGGACGTATAGCTCAGTTGGTTAGAGCGCTACGTTGACATCGTAGAGGTCACTGGTTCGAATCCAGTTACGTCCACTCCTAGCATCTCATACTTTGCGCATACCATGACTCAGTGGGTCAAACCCCCTAGGCAGTCTGGTGCTCATGTCATACATAGCACCATTCAGGTTAGCACCATAGAACTTGGTGTAGTGTAGTTTAGCTCCTCTAAGATTGGCATGAGAAAGATTCACCCCACACAAGTTAGCTCTGGTTAAATTCGCATTGGCCAAATTAGCTTGGCTCAAGTTTGCCCCCCAAAGTTTGGCCCTAGCCAAATTAGCTTGGCTCAAGTTTGCCCCCCACAAATTGATTCCCGGCAAATAGGCATCAATAAGTCTAGCCCCAATCAGATCAGCAGATACAAAGTACCTCTCGCCTGTACCATAAAGCCGTTTTAAGTCTTCTGCTTCCATTTATCCACGCTTACCCAAAAAAGAGATTAACAAATAGGTTAACTTTTGCAGTAGTATAAGTATATAGCTTTAGCCATAAGCAGTCAAAAAAAAGCACCTGAGTTTCTTTAAGGTACTCAGGCACTCCCCCGTATAAGTTTCACCAACTTACTCCAGACTTGGTATGGAGAACTTCAAACATTTCCATTACACGGAGCAGAGCGAAGTCAATAACAAACCTGAGTAAAGAGGTATCACTCCTTGCATGTAATTAGAATATTCCTTAGAAGGGGAGTAACCAACCTGGATGGTGACAGTTTATTAACTGACACGTAAAAAGTTTGGGAATTTTTTGTATGGACTGCATCTCACAATGAACTTACTCAAAAAACTGTATGGAAATGAATGAATATCAATGTATAAGAGACTTAAACATTTATGATTCTCCCGAATGTGTCCGATTAGCAACCCAAGCTGCTAGGGGAAGGAATTTAAGAATGCCGTGGGAGGGACAAATTCAAGATACTTGTGTTGAAGTTTGTTTGTGTGAAGATCAGTACCGAGGATGGATTGCTCCTAATAATTTGCACCTATTAAAACTTGCCACAAAACCCTACCAACCAGCTAATTTTACCGCTATAGAAATTGAAAAACTTGTACCAGACGTAATTGAATTTACTCAAAAAGCCATGAGAAAAACCAATTATTATCTATGGGGTGGAACCGTAGGGCCCAATTATGATTGTTCCGGTTTAATGCAGGCTGCCTTCCTATCCGTTGGTGTATGGATACCAAGGGATGCTTATCAACAAGAAGCGTTTACTCAAACTATAGATATTAATGAGATACAGATAGGAGATTTAGTATTTTTTGGTACTCCCCAAAAAGCCACCCATGTGGGTTTATATTTAGGAAATGGATATTATATTCACAGCTCAGGAAAAGACCAGGGACGGAACGGAATCGGAATTGATCAATTGTCACCAGATGGCGATCGCATTAGTCAGTTATACTATAAACAACTGCGTGGATCTGGTAGGGTTGTGAGAAGTTACATCCCCATTTCCCAAGAATGGTAAATATTAACTACATTAACCACTACTAATTCTAACCCTACTTATTTCTACATTTAGTAATACTTATGACTAATTATCCACTGCCAGCCACTAACGAAAAATTATCTAGTAGTCAATATAAAGCACTTGACATTTCAGTAGTTTTACCGATTAAAGATGAACTAGAAAGTTTGCCATTATTGCTAGAGGGAATTTGTCATGCTTTACAAGTAAATAGATTAAATTATGAAATTGTTTGCGTAGATGATGGATCTAAGGATGGTTCAGCAGAGTTTCTCAAGACCCAGGCTCAAATGCGCAATGATCTAAAAGTAATAATTTTGCGACGGAATTATGGACAAACAGCTGCTATGTCCGCTGGTTTTAATTATGCCACAGGTGAAACCATTGTTACCTTAGATGCGGATTTACAAAATGACCCCATGGATATTCCCGCACTATTAGCTAAACTAGATGAGGGTTATGACCTAGTGACTGGTTGGCGGCAAAATCGCCAGGATGGAGCAATAAATCGCCTCATACCCTCCAAAATTGCTAACTGGTTAATTCGTCGTGCTACTGGTGTTTATGTTCATGACTATGGTTGTTCTCTCAAGGCCTACCGTGCAGAATTAGTAGCAGATATGAATCTATATGGAGAGCTACATAGGTTTCTACCTGCATTAGCATATATTGAAGGAGCAAGAATTGCAGAAATTCCCGTACGTCATCACGCAAGACGTTTTGGTAAAAGTAAATATGGTATATATCGGACATTTCGTGTATTAATGGATTTAATAACTATTCTTTTTATGAAAAAGTTTCTTACTAGTCCAATGCACGTTTTTGGGTTATTAGGTTTAGGTTCAATCATTATTGGTGGGGGACTAAGTATTTATCTCACCATTCTCAAGTTGTTTTTTTATCTCAACATTGGTAGTCGTCCCCTACTAATTTTAGCGGTATTATTGCTGGTTACCGGAGTACAGTTATTTTGTTTTGGACTATTAGCGGAAATGCTAATGCGTACCTATCATGAGTCTCAGGGGAGGCCAATATATCGGGTTAGGGAAGTTGTAGGTAAAATTCCCAACTAGGTTATAATGGTTAGTCTCCATAAAAGTCCTCATCCAGAATTTCCTCTATTTGAAAAGGACAAATTATGGGATACTCACTCTCTTCTGGTAGACGGACTCCCAATTTAGCAAATTTGCTCTCCTTAATTGCCAATTTTCGTCCATCAGGATAGGCTTTTTCCACTGCTTCCACGAGAAAACCTTTTAGAGATGGAGTATCTGCTAAATTATCCAGTACCCGTTGACGATGTTCTACAACTGAACCGTACCAACTTGTTTTCATCATATCAGGTGCATCATGCTGAATTTTTAGTTTGAGTAAGTGAGCTAATAATATCTTAATATTACTTTTAAGTGTATTCTTCTGGGACTTACCCAAATCTACTAACTCCTGAATTAAATGCTCAACATCCAAAGATACAAACTCACGATTTTGCAATTGTTGAATTGTTTGTTCGATCCATAATTCTAAATCGCTATCATACAGTTTATTATACATATTATCCAAGTCCTAATCACTAGACATTAAGGCGATCGCTCTTTGGTCTAAACTATTAACACTAATACTAGTTGGGTTAAAGAGGGTAACTGTAAACTTTTCATATGATTCAACATTAGTATCTGCTGACACATTTAACGTGATAATTTTACTTAAATATTTATATTGGGTTATGATTGGGACTTACCACACCTTGGCTTGAAAATCCTCCTTCATGTCAATAGCTACCGAGTCTCCTGCTGGACGAATTAAAAATAAACCTTGTTCTAAGGCGTATTGATCTGCCTTCTCATCTACTTTAATACCCGCTACTGCTCCATAAAGCCTATAGTTTTTATATTTAGGAAATATATCCTTGAACCGATCCAGCACTTTTATAAATCGTTTAATATCTCGTACCTTCAAGTGAGACTTAACTTCAATAGCTACAATTTCACCATCATTTTCTGCCCAAATATCAATTTCTATGGAACCTTTATAATCATGAGCTTTTACCTGAAGAGAGGTATAGTGTACGTTAATACCCTGCTCCTTAAATAATCGCACAGCAGCAGGTCTAACTAGGTTTTCTACAAACTCACCCCATCTGCTAGTGATGGATCCCATATGTTTATTAGTTTCAGCCACCATCTTCCTAGTTTCTTCCATAGATATACGGAATTGGTTCATCTCTTCTTCATGTTTTCGCTGGCGTTCCTCGTATTCCCGTTGACGCTGTTCATTTTCCCGTTGACGTTGTTCATATTCCTGTTGACGTTCTTGAGATAGACGTTTTTGTTCAGCTTGTTCAGCTTCTCTTTGCCTTTCGCTTTCTTTGAATAAGGCAAAAATATCTGCGAGCGTAATTGTTTCGTTGCTCATAAGTCTATAACCTTCAGTAAAAATTTCTTCTATTCTAACCTATCCTACGTTACAAACTAGTAGTATAGATAGTAAATGCGATCGCATATCTATTTATAGACTTACCACACCTTGGCTTGAAAATCCTCCTTCATGTCAATAGCTACCGAGTCTCCTGCTGGACGAATTAAAAATAAACCTTATGTTTTCGCTGACGGGCCTCATTTTCCCGTTGACGTTCTTCACGTTCCCGTTCAATTTCTTGAGATAGACGCTTTTGTTCCGCTTCTCTTTGTCTTTCACTCTCTTTGAATAAAGCAAAAATATCTGCGATTGTAATAGTTTCATTGCTAATAATTCTATAATATTAGGTAAAAATTTCTTCTATTATAACTTATCCTGTTTACCAAATAGACATGCGATCGCCTGTCCATTTAGTGTCTAGTTTGGGATACCAGAGGTAAGTGAGACTTAACTTCAATGGCTACAATTTCACCATCATTTTCTGCCCAAATATCAATTTCTATGGAACCTTTATAATCATGAGCTTTTACCTGAAGAGAGGTATAGTGTACATTAATACCCTGCTCCTTAAATAATCGCGCCGCAGCAGATCTAACTAAGTTTTCTACAAACTCACCCCATCTGCTAGTGATGGATCCCATATTTTTATTAGTTTCAGCCACCATCTTCCTGGTTTCTTCCATAAATATACGGAATTGGTCCATCTCTTCTTCATGTTTTCTTTGGCGTTGTTCATATTCCTGTTGATGTTCTTGAGATAGACGTTTTTGTTCAGCTTGCAGGGAAAATTGCGATCGCCCTCACACCTAAATCTTCCAAACTGGGTCAGTAAATCTAACTACTCAATTTTTTGTCAGTTGTCAACTCCCGATTAGTTGATACTGGTGGAAAATTATCTCTCACTAACTTAGTGTAAATTTCTTGAGGTATATAGTGGAGGGGATCCCTTCCTGAAAAGTAAATAAATAAAATACAGGCCCAAGCATATTTGCCTGCAATAATGGCATGAATAATTTGCTGAATTTGTATATGCTGGAATGTTATATCTATCTTTTCTGACTCTTGCTTTTGTTCAAAATTCTCTGGAATCATTTATCACCTCTATCAGTCATTAAATAGTTATTTTGTCAGTTACTAAAGTTTCGTGTTAAACACCCCATAAAATTGGACATGAGACTGGTAGTGATGTTTTGGGATAGTGAGGAAATAATCCTCACAGTTGAAATTAAACCCTTTTTAAAAAAAGGGAGTATAAATATCCTGAGAATGGGGATTGAGATAAGGATGTTGTAACTGGATGTTTTGTAATGCAAACTGTTTAAAGATAGCACTTATGCGGTCCTCTGGAGTATGATCACCCGCTAGCCAGGCTTCAATTAATCCATTAGCAATAATTTGACAGCGGTGAGTACCGAAGCTCTCTTGGTCGCCAAATTTTTGCTCTGGTTCTTCCGCACAGCCTAACCCAGGTGCTAGTATTTTAGTGAACATGGGAACCTGTTGCTGAAAGTATAATTCATTTTCTGCATAGACTTTTTGCAAAACAGGCCAGACTATCTGATGTTGACTTTTATTAAAATAGAGAACAGCTGAATCGTAACGTTGATAATCACCGGGATTATATAATGCTTTAAAAGAGAATGAAATGTCAAGATCATTAAGATATTCCGTTACACTTTCCATCACTGTTGCTGCTCCTTCAGCTGCTATATTAAAGTAGATGCGGGTAATCTCCTGATTGTTTTGAGTTCCCGCATTAGCTACGGCCATATAAAAGCCGTTTTGTACCAAATTCTTCGGCATTTTAACGGATATAGTCTTTCCAGCACTGAGACCTTGAGTTGTTGGTGATAAATGTAAATTGGGGTCAATGTGCAGTGTTAAGCCGTTCTTATAGACTGCTAAGGTACCATCTGTCTCTTCCTTGACAATCTCCCAATTATGACTCCAGTAACCTTTACCTTTGTTCCCATTGTGTAGACGATCATAAAATTCTAGATCTACCCCAAACAAACTATTGTTTTCAAGCTGTTTATTCAATTTACTGCTGTCTATGTTCTCATCTGTACTTGATTTATTCTTTATGTTAACGTTATAATAGTTGTTATATATAAAGTTACGCAATTGTAATTTTAAATGTTGCTGCTGTATCTCTAAAGGTAGCCTTTCAAACTGAGAAGTTACAGAATCTGGTAGAATTGAATGCTTGTAGCGTGTATGCTTAATAGAGTAATAAGACTCAATTTGAATGTGACTAACCATATCCTGCAGAGAATCTTGCAACTGCTCAGGGAGTTGTGTCAGCTGAAATTTGCGAGAATTTAATAATTGCATAGTTTTGTCACCTATAGATAAAAACAACAAAATCCCCTTGACTGACCTTTTGACGCCTTAATTAGATCTCAAATCTAATATCCTCCCCAAAGATTGTGCTGAAAGATGTTTGGGGACGACACAAGAGAGTTTTGGCTAACTGAAGAATAGCAATACCAGAATTACCAAAGGTCTTTTCGTGTTGCAGTTTAGCTTGAATGGAGGTAATTAATGAAAAGCCAGTAAACTGTACAACTAATTGCAAAAAATTAGGTCGACGCTCTAAAATCTCTGGAAAGGTAGTTAAATAACCACCTACTAGTTCTGCTATAGAAGGTTGTATCAAGTGCAAAGGAATAGCTGCTAATCGTAGTGATTCTTCAATTGGTATAGTTCGACTGGTTACCATACTATATAGCCAAATTTGTAAATAACTGGCAATTATGGAACCTAAATCACTTGCTGGATCTCCCCAATTACCACGCTCCCAGTCAATGAGGCGAATTATTTTTTCCCCCCGGATATTACCGGATGATTGACTTATTGTAGATTCCCAATTTAAAGACAGGAGAATATTATTGAGTTTTAGGTCATTATGGGTCAAACAACAAGCATGATAGGATTGACCCAATTGGGAAATTGCTTTCCCCAAATTGTCATAACGTTGATACAGGGAAAAGAATTTTAAACCATCTGCAGTCAGTTGACCAAATAGTTCCGGTGTAATTCTAGGGATTCCCTCATGTACGTGAGAATTTTTATGTTTTCTGGTGATCTGAGAATTTTGAAAGAAATTTTCATATTCTGGACGATCTAAAGTCAACTGATGAATTGATGCTAATATTTCCCCTAGGGAGCGAGCAATTGTCATGGGAAATAAATTTTCTCGGGCATAAAACTCACCTATATCCCGATATTCTCTGAGATAGTTGAAGACAAGGATGGAATTTGCCTGATCAAAATGTATTGCTTCTGATAGGGATGAACGAAGATGATTTACTGCTGAAAATGTCTGAAAAAAATTATGAACTTGCCATTCATCTATAAACTCACCGCTGGTTTTACCCTCTCGATTAATACGTTCTTGTTTCACCAATAATTGACGGTTATCGGGTAAAGTAAGTAATAGATTAAAATTTTTAGCAGATTTGAGATCAATCTTGCTTGCTGATTGCTCTTCTTGAGTGCAAATTCTTTGAGAAATCAGGTAATAAAAAACGTTTTCAGAACTTAAAACAAATGGCATAATTTTTAGGAGATATGTTATTCTTGAAAGGAATATACTAGAAAAGAAATGGCATTAATAGCTGTGATAACAACCATAAACTCAAGAGTTTTGATGCCAAAATTTATCAGTCCATCAAAATAAGGATCTTCACCACCAAAAATAGCTTGAGAATTTTGATTATTCAGATCATTAATGAATGTTTCTGAGTTAATAGGCTCCAGATCATTGATCATAATTTTAGCCATGGATCTTAATAGGTATTAAGGGTATTCTAGAGCCTTTTTTATTGGCTCTCCTGTGGTATTAATAATTTACCTTTGATTCCAGGAGAGCCAAACTGGCTAATTATTTCAGCGTATTAGTAGTCGTAGTCGCTGTAGGACTTGGCTAAGTAGGCAATATGACCAATACCATAGGTATTGACAAATGCTTCTGCTAATTTGGTGAATATGGACATATCACTGAAATCATAAGATCCACCACCATAAACAGAGATAGAATTGACATCGCTCATTTCATTGAGAAAACTTTCAGAATCTTGAAATAGTTCAGAACCGGTGGTTTGCAATTGACCCAGTTTGATACTTGCCATAATTTCCTCCTCAAGGATTTTTTATTAACTTAGTATGAGTGAACCAGAAGTGACCAGGAAATGATCTGGTAATTTTCTTACCAATAATAATCATGATCACTATAAGACTTAGCTAAATAGGCGATATGACCAATACCGTAGGTATTTACAAATGCTTCTCCTAATTTAGTGAGAGTGTACATGTCACTAACATCAGACCCACCACCATAAACAGAGATAGAATTGACATCGCTCATTTCATTGAGAAAACTTTCGGAATCTTGAAATAGTTCAGAACCAGTGGTTTGCAATTGACCCAATTTGATACTTGCCATAATTTCCTCCTCAAAGACTGATTGCTAGTGATAAACATTCCCTAAATCAACAGTGTTTTAGTTTTATACTCCACTGCTGTAGGACTTAGCCAAATAGGCAATATGACCAATACCGTAGGTATTGACAAATGCTTCTGCTAATTTGGTGAATATGGACATGTCACTCACATTGGATCCGAATCCTCCATGAACAGAAATAGAGTTGATATCACTCATATCATTGAGAAAACTTTCAGAATCTTGAAATAGTTCAGAACCAGTGGTTTGTAACTGATCCAGTTTAATACTTGCCATAATTTCCTCCTAGAATACTTGTTCTTATTGGTGAATATGGGAGCGTTTGACGTTTGCTCAACCCATACTCCTATTTTTATGGGAGAAAATTTAAAAAATCAAGGGTTTGAACTGTGTTGATTGGACATTAGTCATGATTTAATGTCCTTCTGTTTTTAAAAACAGCTACCTGAATATATAATAAATCCCCCCTTGACCAAGGGAGGAATAATAAGAATTAGTAAAAACTTAACTCAAAGGTTAGAAGGTGACTGAATCTCTCAATTGATCTAGTGTGTCATCAATCTCCACTCTCCATCTTTCTAGGTTGTCGTTGACACGTCCTAAAATTTGGGAAATATCACCACTCTCAACCGAATTGGAATTTCTCCTTCTTCGTCTTACACCTCCTTGGATATTAACCATTTCGCCAGGAGTAACTTCTTGCAAAAGGTCGCCATCACCATTAGGGTATAGATCACTGATTTTTATGTCCATTTTTGCATCACCTCGTGAGATCTTGGGTTACGGAGAATTGACTTAGAATTTTAAATTCTTTTTCTCATGTTCTGAGATAATCTCTCAAAATTGCAACCTTTCAATATCAAGTTTATAGACATAACTTCAGGCTTATTGTCTCTAAATTACCCCACTCTATAAGCTAGAAACTCTGGGATTTACGAGTGAGGTAAGAACTTTGAAGTGGTTTCCTATCTCCTGAGAAGATTTACTTTTCAGTTGATTTTTGAGCCTGTGTCTTGAGATCCGGGAATGGTGATATCTATTGGTGTAATTTTACTTGCTAACTGGGTTAACGGTGGTTGAATGGCACTTTGATTTCCTACGACTAAAGTAACTAAATTCTCTGGTTTGAGATATTTCTGAGCCACTCTTTGCACATCTGCAGCTGTGGTTTTTGTCACCGCTTTTTGATAGCGAAACAGAAAGTCAGCAGGATAACCATAATATTCATAACGCATTAACCGTGACAGGGTTTGACCTGGATCCTGAAAATTGAATACAAAAGAATTTAGGGTGGACTCCTTAGCATACCTTAATTCTTTCGCTGTTACTGGTTGCTTTTGAATGCGCTCAATCTCTAATTGAATGGATTTTATAAACTGTACGGTAGCATCAGAACGAGTTTGTCCACCAGCAATAAACACACCCGGATAATCAAAACGGGGATTCCATAAACCATATACAGAGTAGGCTAAACCTTGGCGCGATCGCACCTCATTAAATAGTCTTCCTCCAAACCCATTTAGCACACCATTCATCACATCTAATGCTGCATAATCTGGACTATTGAATTTTCCCCCCAAATGTCCCATCAAAATGCTGCTCTGTGTCAGTTGTGGTTGATTGACAAAGAATAACCCACTTAAATTAGCTTGCTGCACTGGTGGTAATTGAGTTTTAGCAATGTTGAGATTAGGTTGCCAATCACCCAGTTTAGTCTGAATCAGAGAGCGCATTTTTTTCGGGTTAAAATCCCCCACAATTCCCAGGATTATGTTATTGGGATGGAAATATTTCCGATAGAAGTTAATCACATCTTCTCGCTGGATTTTATCCAGAGTTGCATATTCTATAGTGCGTGCATAGGGACTATTTTGACCATAGATTAATTTGCGAAACTCCCGACTGGCAATATTGTCAGAATCATCATTGCGACGGGCAATACTTCCCTTAATTTGAGTTTTAATCAATTCCAACTTTTCTGGAGCAAAAGCTGGTTCTCGTAAGACTTCTGCAAACAACCCGAACACAGTTTCTAAATCTTCAGTTAAACTTTCAAAACTCGCAGTTCCAGTGCTTTCATTAATGTCAGTTTCTACGGATGCTGCTCTTTGCTCCAAAATTTCATTTAGTTCATCCGGGGAGTGTTTGTTAGTTCCTCCAATGCGCATTAGTGAACCTACAACGTCACCCAAACCAACTTTATCTCCTGCTTCCCAACGACTACCAGTCTTAATTAGAGTTGTTCCACTAACTAAGGGTAATTCATGATCCTCCATTAAATAGACGACTAAACCGTTGTTTAATTGGAATCGCTCATACTTTGGCAGTTTAATTCCCGGTAAAGAATTGAATTGTAAGTCCGTATAATGCTTCGCTGCTGCTGTTGCTACCCTTGAGAAATTCAAGGTCAATACTAAGGCAATTACTACCGCGAAAAATAATTGCCAAGTTCTACCCAACTTGGGGAAAATATTACGTGAAAATTTCAATTTTTTACTCCTGACCATGGTTCTGCTTTCTTCCTCTCTACCTATGATTTTTGGGAAAGTAATTTACCAATTGTGCGATTTTCCGCTGTGAAGGTTGATTGTGCTACTCTTTGAATATCCGCAGGGGTAACCTTTGTAATGTCATCCAATTGCTTGAATAAATTCCGCCAAGAACCTGTTTTCACTTCATATTCCAATAGTTGCTGTGCCATACCCATATTGGAATCTAAACTCCTTAGTAAACCTGCTCTAGCTTGTGTTTTGACTCGCTCTAATTCTTTCTCAGATACGAGCTGGGTTTGCAATTTGGTAATTTCCTGACCTAGGGCGATCGCCAATTTATCTACTGTATGACCTGGTGCTGTCAGAGCATAAAATAACATTAAATTAGGATACTTGTCTCCTGGAAAACCACTAATCCCTTCCGCCACCAAAGCCACTCTTTGGGTTTCAATCAAAGATTTATACAGTCGTGAAGTCCTACCATTACTTAGTAAACTGCTGATAATATCGTAAACAGCGTTATCGGGGTCAGTGATACTAGGACGATGATAGCCCTCCAAGTACCAAGGTTGTGAGGGTAGTTCTACGGTAATTTCTCTGGTGCTGGTTTGTTTAGGTTCGGGGTTAATTTTAGCTTGTGCTTTCGGTTTAGCTGGATATCTACCAAAATAAATTTTGGCCAATCTTTTAACCTGATTAGGGTTAACATCACCAACCACCGCAATGGTTAAATTACTGGGAACATAATACTTGTTAAAAAACTCCCTCACATTAGCTGGAGAAAGGTTACGAATATCTTCATCATAACCAATAACAGGTCTCCGGTAAGGGTGAACTTTAAAAGCAACATCGGTGAATTTTTCAACCATTAACCCTACGGGAGAATTTTCTACCCGCATTCGTCTTTCTTCTAAAATCACATCCCTTTCTTTATAAAATTCTCGGAATACCGGTTCTAAAAATCTTTCTGATTCCAGAGACATCCACAGCTCCAATTTATTGGCGGGAAAACTATAAAAGTAACGGGTTGCTTCACTAGAAGTATTAGCATTTAAACCCACACCTCCAGCTTGTTCAACTATTTGACCCATTTCATTTTGTTTCACCAATTTCCCAGCTTGAGCTTCTACGGTTTTGAACTCTTTTTTTAGCTTTTCTAGCTCTTCCGTTCTATTTTCACTCTTGGCAGCTCTAATTTGACTATCTAATTGCTCTAATTTATCTAATAAGGGCTTCTCCTCTTTGTAGTTTGTTGTACCAATACGCTTAGTTCCCTTAAAAGCTAAGTGTTCCAAAAAATGAGCTACTCCTGTTTGTCCATCTGGTTCATCTATCCCCCCAACATTTGCATAAGTCAGAAAAGAAACCACGGGTGCTTGATGTCTTTCCAAGACAATAAACTTTAAACCATTATCTAAAGTGAACTCTGTTAGTTGCTTAACAACTCGGTCTAAATAGGGCTTAATCGAACTTTGATTACCTTGTAGGGCGATCGCTGTTTGAATGGGAAAATTACCACAAAATAAGAAAAATGCTAGGGTTATTACCAGAAAACGCCTCATACAAGTAAAAATCCAATGGGTCATAGCAAAAATCCAACTAAATTTACAATTCTTTAAAATTCCGGTCAGATAGCAAACAAAGCATTAATCTTCTATTAAGCTTTCCGTACTTCCTAACTTTCATGTTAGACAATGCAGATAAAATTCGTGTTCCCTAACACACACCGAATAACTACTATGCCAGTTTTTCATTATTCCTCCCCTTCAGAAGCTCAAACCCGTAGCCGCATTGTTATAGCAGCATTGCGTTTATTTGCTTCCAGGGGATTTGATAGCACTACTACCCGTGATTTAGCCCACGCTGCAGGAGTTGCTGAGGGTACACTCTTTCGTCATTTTGCCAATAAAAAGGCAATTCTGGTAGAGGTAGCAACCAATGGTTGGGTAGAAATTCTCACGGACCTACTGACAGAATTGAGTGAAATGGGTAGTTATAAAGCCATAGCTCAGGTTATGCGTCGCAGAATGTGGAACATGCAAAAGAATGTTGATTTGATGCGAGTTTGTTTCATGGAGGTGCAGTTTCATCCAGATTTGCAGAATCGCATCCAAACTGAGGTGATTGATAAAATGACCAGTGTTGCAGAAGCATTTTTCCAAACCGCCATGGATAGGGGTATCTATCGCCAAATGGATGCTAAATTGGTTGCTAAAGTATTTTTAGGAATGTTCGCGATCGCAGGTTTTTCTGATCACACTCTAATTGAACCAAATGCATCTCCCCAGGAAATGCAACAAATGGCCGAAGGTTTAGCAGATATATTCTTAAATGGAGTTTTGGTGAAGGAATCCACAATTCAATAATAATTCTCAAGGATTCTTGTGTAGGAGTTTTGCAACTCTTTGACAGTTGCCCCCTTCAAATCTTAACAAAAACTTAACCCGAACTCAACCTCCAGAATATAGAATAGGAGTGATTCTTTTCCAGAGAAACATGATTTCATTGTTACCACGAAAGTATTACAAACCTGTGATCTGCTTTGTATCTGGTCTAATCGCCTTCATATTAATGTCTTTAAGTGGGTTCAACCAAAAACCGGATACGCCCTATCAGCTCACTAACGATAACATAACACCCATTGTTTCAGAATTTACCGCTACGCACTTAGAACCCAATTTTTATCAGTAAATACTCAACTCACTAGTTTTAAGAGATACCAGGATGCCATCATTATCAAACAGGTGCAGAAGACTTATATCCTTCAGTCTTTCCCTAATTTTCTCGGTCTTTATAGTGGCTTTTAGTTATCCTCAAACTGTCTTAGCCACTGGTAATGGCATTAACGTCATTCTCATGATTGGTGATGGCATGGGTTGGAATATGACCCGTGCTGCTGCAGTAGCTAGAGGTGGGGCTTTTTATACTGCAGGCAAAGGATCTGGTTTAAGTATGCAAACTTTAACCGGATATGGACTAGTAACCACTTTTGGTACTACCATTCAGAGGGGTAATGGAACTAAATCTACTGGAAACTCTGCCCTGGACGGTAGTAATCCAGTCACAGGAGCTAGTCAGGTAATTGAGGGCTTTTCATTTAATTCCTCCCCACTTAATCCTGGTAATCGCTCCGATGGCAACAGTACAAACCCTGGCAATGTTGTTGGATACGACATATCTCAAGGGGGACCTACTCCCTGGATCCCTCTGACTCCTGCTCGTCCTGGTAGTTACAATAAGGAGTACATTAAATATAGCTATCCTGATTCCGCTAACACGGCTACAACCTTATATACAGGCGTAAAGAGTTATAATAACGCCATGGGTGTGGATATTTATGAGAAGAAACTAACCACCATTCTGGAAATTGCTAAACAGCAAGGTAAGTCCACAGGTTTAGTAACCTCAGTACCTGTGAGCCATGCGACTCCTGGAGCAGCAGCTTCCTTTGTTAATCGTCGCAACAAATATGACAGTACTTATGACCCCAAAAAGACCAACCAGGATAGCATATTGCAACAAACACTGTTAGATTTTCAACCCAATGTTTTGTTGGGTGGTGGACACCCTCTGGATTTATCCAATTCTACAGCTACTGGATCCGTCTGTAAATATACTTATATTACTGGGGATACTTATAAGAATTTAAGTGGTAAAACAGAAATCTCCGACACAGTTGCTTGTGCGGTTAATCACCTTACCAAACCCAACCTCAACAATCGCTATGGTTATACTTTTTTGGAACGAGGTCCCAATGCCAGTGAAATCCTAGCACAGACCGCTGCAAATACTAATCCAAACAATGGTGATAAACTGTTTGGTCTGTATGGGGCCCGTGGTCAAGATGGTAATATACCTGTCAGTTCTTCTAAGGGAGATTATAGTCTCACAGGGTTAGGACAGTTTGGTTTGTATAGCTCGGTGGTGAAAACTGGAACTACTTCTAGTTGCGCTTCCGGGAAAATAATTACTGCTTCTACCAATGAATGTATACCAGTAATTGATAAATCGGGGAACCCTACCACTGCTAACTCAGCTAATACAGATACTGTTCGTCCTTTGGCTCCTGGTGAAACCAATGCTTCCTTTATTGCTAGAGAAATCAACGAAAATCCCACCTTAGAGGAAATGACCAAAGCAGCTCTAACTGTCCTTGGTAAAGATAGGGATGGTTTCTGGCTAATGGTAGAGGGTGGTGATATTGACTGGGCAGCTCATGACAATAATATGGATAATTTAATTGGTACAGTCAATGACTTTGACAAAGCCGTTCAAAGTGTGGTTGATTGGATTAACACTAATGGTGGATGGAAGAAAAATTTGCTGATTGTGACTGCTGACCATGACCACTATCTGACACTAAACGATGATTTTCCCCAGAAATTAACTCCCCAAGATGGAAAAATGGCTAGGGGATTGAAATATAATGCCAAGGATATTACCTTTATCAAGCACAACCCCAGAGATGCTGGTCATTTTTGGGGGTCAGATCCCACCCAAAAGTATCTGTGGGGCAATCATACTAGAAGACCTGTACCTGTTTATTATCAGGGAGCTTATTCTGGTAATTTAACCATATATGCAGGACAGAACGTAAAATTTACAGACAGTACTGGGTCTACCTATACTATACCAGGTGGACGTGGTTTAGTGGATCAAACCCACATATTTCAAACCATGAAAAGAGCCATAACGAGTTCTAATCCTTAAAAACTAGTTTCTTCAGCAATGATTTCCTATGTACTCTAACCTATCACTGGGCGATCGCTTGTTAAAATAGTAAAGTCAGCATTTGATAGGAGTCATAGTCATGATAATTGCAACTGCTAAAAAATGACGGAATTTCCTAATTATGATGACGGGACAGATAATTTCTATGAACAGATATACAAACTATGACAACTTTGTATGAACAAGATTTTGCTCTCTGGTCAGAAAAGATGGCTGATCTAATTGCTAACGGGCATTTTGATAAGCTAGATATCATAAACTTAGTGGAAGAAATTAGAGACTTGTCGAAACGAGAACGAGATCAGTTATTAAGTAGTATGCGACTAATATTGCATCACAAGAAAATCGCCGAAAGGCACGGAAGCCACTTGGCTTTAGACAGTGGAGGAAGTGCCAACGGCGAATTTATTCGCCTTGATATTTAACCGTGATGCGGATCTTCAATATTCCAGTGTTGTCTTCATGTTGTTTCGTGGCTGCTATTGACAAGTAAATCATATGGATGCGATCGCTGAAACAGGTATGGAGATACCAGTTAATTGTTGTTACACTCTCAAGGATGTTACTGACAGGAACCTGAATATGTTATAATGCACTATCTCATTCTTTTGCTCAAGATTGTTTTTGACATTATACTGCTATTTAACCAAGGATGTGCGATCGCACCATTGTCTAAAAATTCATAATCGAAAAAACTGATGGAAAGGTTAATTTCCCATTTATACTTTCGGACTTACAGAAGAATCGAGGAAGATTTAAAAAATTTAGGTTACGCAGAGGAAAAAAGGGAGTGCTTCGCAATCGCTCTTGTCTTTAGTATAAACTCCAGTTTTTAAAAACCCCCAAGGGTATTCTATTGCAGGTAATAGTTTATTCGAGTGCAGTAATATCAATACCCTTGATTAAGCTGTCGTGCGTATCCAAAAACTAACCAACTATCAATATTAGCCTCGACTCAAGATTTCCACGTGGTCAGCATAGCTAAAAAGACGGTTTCGTTTTTGGGAAGTAAGCTCGCGAACTATACCAAGTTTCTGCAGTTGGGCCAATGCTTTATTAACTGTAGCCGGACTCAGCCCAGTCCGCTCGACTAGCCAAGGGGATGTTGCAATGGGGCGCTCTGTCAAGGCTCGATGGATCTGTAGCATAGAAGCTGTCCTACGGCCAAGTGCCTTGATCTTATCACGATCTTGGTTCCCCAGCTCAAGAAGCTGCTGGGCAGTCTCTACCGCTTGAGTAGCAGTGATGATGACCGACTCAGCAAAGAAATCGAGCCATGCCTCCCAATCTCCGGTTAGCCGAACTTGATTGAGCAGCTCATAGTAGTATTGACGGTGAGTCTTGAAGTGAAGGCTAAGATACAGCATCGGTTCTTGTAGAACTTGATGTTCGCACAACAGCAGCGTGATTAATAGGCGACCCAAACGCCCGTTACCATCAAGGAAAGGGTGGATGGTCTCGAATTGAACATGGGCCAAGGCTGCCTTGAGGAGAATTGGGGTTGGTTCTGGTTCGTCGTGGAGAAACAGTTCCAGCTTGCTCATACATTCCAAAACCTCGTTGGCCGGCGGTGGGACAAAGGCTGCGTTACCCGGTCTAGTGCCACCGATCCAGTTCTGGGTGCGCCGAAACTCCCCCGGTGTCTGACTACTGCCACGTCCCTTGTTGAGAAGGACACCGTGGATCTCTTTGAAGAGTCGCAATGAAATGGGAAGGCCCCCCCTCAAAAGACGCAGCCCATGTTCAAGCGCAGCAAGGTAGTTACTAACCTCCCGCACATCATCCAGCGGGACTCCTGGTTGCTCTTCTAATTCAAATATCAACAAGTCAGATAGCGATGACTGAGTGCCTTCAATCATTGAAGAAAGCACCGCTTCTTTGCGGATATACATATAAATTAAGAAAGACGTGTCTGGAAGGAGTGTTGAAATGCTACTGAGACGACCAAGGCTAACAAGTGCTTGATCAAATTTGCTAGATAGTGTCTGTGTCCACTCAATGGCGGGATGAGGAGGTAAAGGTTTGGGAATAAAAGCATGCGCCCTCTCACCTGCTGTGGAAATGGTCACATAATGTCCCTGAATCCCTCGTTTCATTTGCTCCACCTTGAAACTAAAATAAGATTTAATCTTATTTTAGTTTCTGCCATTATACTAAAATAAGAATAAGAATTTCACAAAAAAATCTCTGGAAGTGCCGTAGCCTTTTATAGTTCTCATACTTTTTCTACCCATTATACCACAGCTTTGTAAACCCACTATATATCAAGACGCGATTACAAAGCACTCCCTATGGGAGATCGGGAAGCACTAGCACTCGCCAGATCGCACTTCTTATTACAATTCTTATAATAAAGTATAGATAAAGGCTAACTCAATTAAATTTAAATTACATAGCAATTAACACAAAATAATCATTAAAAGCTAAATTGAGCGTCAAAATTAGCTTACCGGGTGACAAAGT
>NZ_LMVE01000107.1:0-89515 GCF_001432185.1 Cylindrospermopsis sp. CR12
AACGCTCCAGGTTGTTTAATTAATCTTAATGCGAAACTCGTTTTGTCCACATAGACACAGTTACTACCACGCATTTTGTCTAGCGTGTTTATCCCTAACGGCAAGTTTTTTACGTCTACTTCTTGGCTCATCATGTAATGATTAATCCAATATATTAGGCTCTTATTAGAGCAGGTCAATTCTTAACCAGACTTATTGCCAGTTCGCTTGTATAAGATTCCTTTGGCTGCGACTAAATATCAAACCAATTTCATGGACAGATTTTCCCGGTTCCCCACGGTATTTTTCAGCATAGTTTCGCTGGAGGATTTGGTCAAGTGCTGCATTATCCCGGACTTGATTCCCCTGGGGTTATAAACAGTCTCTGAACCTGTCCAATTATAACCATTGTACCAATGGCGCAGTGCATCCCAATCTACTCCCTCAAGGTGGTCACCGAAGGACTCTCGCAGGTCGGTTTCAGTATAACCACAGATGGATGAGTAAGCTTCGCTAATAGTGATGTCCTTGAATAGACTTTTGCCAAAGCGTCTTGGTCGTGACAAAAAAAACGCACCAGGTTGTTTAATCAGTTTTAATGCCAAATGCGTTTTGTCCACATAGACACAGTCACTACCACGCAGTTTGTCCAGCGTGTTTATCCCCAAAGGCAAGTTTTTTAGGTTTACTTCTTGGCTCATCTGTAATGATTAGTCCAATTTCTTAGAATTGTAATAGAGCATGTTCACCTTGTACCCACCGCACCAGAATAGACTAATCCCCGCTGCATATCTAAGGTCAAAATTGTCCCATCTTTTATTACTTGGGTCGCTTGCTTGACACCCACTATTACTGGTACTCCTAATCTCAATCCAATTACAGCAGCATGACTATTCAAACTCTCCTCCTCCGTAATAATACCACTAGCCTTACGGATTGCTTCCACACAACCTGCTCCGGTGCTGGATGCTACTAAAATATCTCCTTGGCTGAAATTGGTCGCGTCTATACCATTGCGCACCACTCTTGCACGACCACTAACAGAACCCTGTCCTAAACCAATTCCTTGACCTAATATAGCTGTGACTACTTCCACTTTAATTAGGTCTGTAGACCCAGAAACTCCCTGCAATGTACCAGCAGTCATTACAACTAAATCCCCCTCACTCAAGAGCCTTTTTTCTTGAGCTACGTTAATGGCAGCTTGGAATGTTTGACCGGTGGAAGGTAAGTCCAATACGAGTAAAGGTCTAACACCCCAAACCATTTGTAATTGTCTGGCTACGTTTACATGAGGTGTGATAGCTAAAATGGGCGTTTTAGGACGGTATTTAGAAACATTACGCGCAGTTGCTCCCGTTTGGGTCAAGGTCATGATTGCTGCTGCACCTAAGTTCTCAGCAATCTGTCCCACAGCTTGACTAATAGCATTAGGAATAGAACGTTTATCATCTGTTCCTAAACGGGAACTGGTATTTATCTGTTCCTGTTCAATACGCTCTGCTATTCTAGCCATAGTAGCTACTGCTTCTACCGGATAGTTACCTACCGCCGTCTCATTGGAAAGCATTACCGCATCTGTACCATCTAAAATCGCGTTGGCAACGTCGGACACTTCAGCACGAGTTGGACGAGGATTACTGACCATGCTATCTAACATTTGAGTAGCAGTGATAATAGGAATGCCTAAACGGTTAGCCGTGGCAATTAATCGCTTTTGTAGTACGGGAACATCTTCTGCAGGTAGTTCTACCCCTAAATCACCCCTAGCAACCATTACTCCATCACACAAGGAAAGAACTTCTTCCATTTGTTCTATGGCTTCGTGTTTCTCTATCTTGGCAACTACGGGCACATTCTTACCAGTGCTGGAAATTAACTCTTTGATTTCTATAATGTCTTGGGGGTTACGCACAAAGGACAAAGCCACCCAATCCACTCCCTGGTCTAAACCAAACATCAGATCCTCTCGATCCTTATCGGTCATGGCTTTAATAGACAAATACACTCCGGGAAAGTTGACCCCCTTGTTGTTAGAAAGTTTACCCGCAACTGTGACTCGACAATGTAAATCTCCTTTGTCACGGTTAATTTCTTCCACCACCATTTC
This sequence comes from Cylindrospermopsis sp. CR12, assembly GCF_001432185.1. Taxonomy (NCBI): domain Bacteria; kingdom Bacillati; phylum Cyanobacteriota; class Cyanophyceae; order Nostocales; family Aphanizomenonaceae; genus Cylindrospermopsis; species Cylindrospermopsis sp. CR12. The sequence continues at coordinate 2,090 of NZ_LMVE01000107.1, forward strand.
TACTCGACCATCATCAAGGAGAATTTTTGACCCAATTGGCACTTCCTCTGCTAGATAATCATAGGTGACACAGCTAATTTCTTCATTCCCCACTACTGGACGATTTGTTAGAGTAAAGCGATCGCCTTTAGATAGCATGATAAAACCATTATCAAATTTACCTAGACGAATTTTAGGTCCTTGTAAATCTTGCAAGATTGCTACTGGTCTGTTTAACTCAAAAGCAGTTTGTCTAATCAAACGGATGCTACGCTGATGATCAGCGTGAGTCCCATGGGAAAAATTTAATCTTAGAGTGGTTGCTCCAGCTTCAATAATAGCTTTTAGCATTTCTGGACTGCTGGTAGCAGGTCCGATGGTAGCAACGATTTTGGTGCGACGCAGGGAATCTCTTAATTGCGACATGTGGATTTCAGGATTGTTGGGATCTATCTGGGAAATAATGGTAAGTTAAGCAGCTAACTCTTTTAGTGATTACTATATCAATGTCAATGAATCAATCTATTCCTCATCTAATCAGCATCACTGCGATTAAATCTTACTACAATTAATTCAGAATCGGAAATCTATACAAAACCTATAGGAAACTTAAACATAGTTAAATCCTGATCAACAATAGTAACAAAGCCATGACCAATCAACTAACATTCAAAACCTGGAATAGAATCAAACAAAAACTGACCCCCTACTTCTTTTTAATACCTGCTTTGTTTTTGCTAAGCTTAACCGTTTTTGTACCTGCACTGCAAGCTTTTTACCTGAGTTTTACCACCTATCAAGATATTGGGGAGTCCCCCAAATTTATAGGTATTGACAACTTTGTTCGGTTATGGTATGATCCTGTGTTCTGGCTAACCCTAGTTAATACTATTGTTTACCTGGTGGGAGTTGTACCAATTCTAGTTATTCTACCCTTAATTTTAGCAATTTTAGTGAATCAAAAATTACGGGGAATGAGTTGGTTTAGAACTGCTTATTACACACCCGTAGTAATTTCCATGGTAGTTGCTGGTATTGCTTGGAAATGGTTATATGCAGAAAATGGTTTATTAAATCAATTAATCAAAACCTTGGGTATCTTTCCCGATGGGATTCCCTGGTTAACCAGTCCAGATAAAATCTTAGGAATTGTGCCCATTTCCCTGGCCAGCGTTATGGTTGTGACTATTTGGAAGGGTTTGGGATATTACATGGTTATTTATCTAGCTGGTTTACAATCTATTCCCGAAGACATTTATGAAGCTGCTGCTATTGACGGTTCTGAAGGTATTCGTCAACATATAGACATTACTATTCCCCTAATGCGTCCCTATTTAGCTCTAGTAGCAGTTATTTCCGCTATTTCCGCTACTAAAGTTTTTGAAGAAGTTTACATTATGACTGGTGGTGGACCTATCAATAGCTCCAAAACAATTGTTTATTACTTATATGAGCAAGCATTTAGTAATCTACAGTTGACGTACGCTTGTACTATTGGTTTAGTCCTATTCCTGATCATTCTAGGGTTATCCTATTTACAGATAGGAATTACCCGAGAGCGTTAAAATCTTCTTTCAAACTCAACTACTCCACGAGTATCATCTGTGAAATTACTAGACCCACGAAGGCGTAAATTATCGTCTAGTCTATAGTTAAAACCCCATTGTAAAGGATCCTGAGTAGTAATAATTTTAATAGTTGAGAAAGAAAACTTGTCAAAGATATCCATACCAGCTTCCAAAGCCAATTCCACCGTTGAATTAGTTAAAGTTGAATTAATGAAACTGGAATTAGTTCTATTAGATTGTGGTTTCTGAGATAGAACCGTAGGAAAAACCCGTAACTCGCTTAATCCAATAGCATCCCGAATAAAATTAAACCCCATTTGTAAATAATTTGCCACAGCAGATCCAGCAATATTAATCAAACCAAATGTGGTGTCACCACGCGATTGGTTATCAGCAAATTCACTTCCTAATCCCCCGAGCAAAGTAATAATTTCCGTTTGGGAGCGGGAGGGAATACTTTTCATTTCCAGATTATCATTCAACTGATCTGCATAACCCTTAACCCGTGCTTCTATCCGAATAGTTTCTAACTTGGATAATCCTGTAGAAATCTCTCTGGTTAGATCTGTAGTCTTGATCCCATCCAATACCTTGGCAAAAAGTTTCACATCTAATTCAGGAATGCGGGGTTTGAACTCCCTAAAAGTGGCGGTGTGCTCATAGTTACGTATCAAATTAAATTGAGTGGTAAATAAATTTACTCCTCCTCTAAATAATCTAATACTTCCTGTGGGGATGAGATTATTTAATTCACCATTGATATTTAACTTTCCTCTGGAAAGGAAATTGAATACAGGTGGACTGGCTATTTGCATCCCCTGATCTAAGGTAATTTGCAGGTTTTGAAATCTGACAGGTCCACTATTGTTTTGATTGATAGGTTTTACCTGTTTAGTAGGAATAGGTAATAGGTTATTTTGATAGAGTGGAGTATCAATTGCATCCTCAGTTTGGGATGAATTAGCAGTTTGAGATTCTGTGAGTAAAACTTGCCCATTTGATAATGCTATATCACCACCTATCAGTGGTTGTAATGCAGATCCAGTAATTACTAAATTACCATTAGCAGTACCTTTGTATAACCCCTTGATATTTAATAATAATTGTTCCAGCTTGACACTCAAAGGGTTATTGATTTGGATATTTTTACTAGTAAAAATGGGAATTTCTCCTGCAACTTCTATTTTACCCTTACTAAATAGTCCTTGGACATTATTCACCGATACTCTATCAAAGTCGAAGTCCGCTTGTCCGGAAACATCCGTAAGTTTGCCCACTAAGTTTGGCACTAGAAATGTGGCGTTTTTTAGAGCAGCAATACCTTTAACTATTGGTTTTCTTTGAGTTCCCCGAATGGCTAAATTTACTTCACCTTCACCATTTTCAAAAGATACTTGATCCGTAAACAAATTCAACAGTCCTAAACCCTCATTTTTCACCTTCATGTCTAGGATAATGTTGCTATTTGGTACTACGGATGCAAATGGTAGTTTATAGGGAATATCCCCATTAATCTCAACTGGTTCCCTACCAGATGCCAAAATTTTACTGTCGAACCTTAAACGGCCATCAGTATAACTAAAACTTGCATTTGCCGACTCTATAGGCTTTTGGTTAAGTTGTGCTTCTGTAATTGTTAATTCTCCTCTAGTTTGAGGATTAGCTAAACTACCAGCGATCGCAGCATCGACATTAATATTACCATCAATTCCCACTGGCAATTTAACAAATCTGTTTAATAGTTTTGTAGAAAGATTATTAACCGTTAATTTTCCTGACTGCGTTGCACCACCTATATTTCCAGTAAAGGATAGGAGCTGGTTTTTCTCTTGAATCCGCAGGGGTTGTAAACTTAAAATCCCTCGCTCCAAATTGCCCTGTGCCAGAATTTTTTCCACTTTATAAAAGCGATCGGGTTCGGTTGGTCTACCCCAAGTAAAGTTTTCTCCTGCTAGTTTAAATTTTAGTGCTATTCCAGTTCTTGCACTTAGGTTCACATCAATATCACCACCAAAAGTTCCTTTGATATCTTTCAAATCTGGAATAGGTTGAGAATCGGAGCGATTTTTATTTTCTGCTGCAATAATTTCATCAACCTTGTCGAGTTTTTGTATTCTTTCTCCTAAAGATAGATTTACTTTACTGGGCGAGTTGGTTTTTAAATCAGCTGCTACGCCATATTTTGGCAATCTAAAACCTCTTCCCAAATCTTGAAGTTCAAAGATTTGTGCCAGGGTGAGTAAATTTTGGATTTTGCTTTGACTGATCCTGATTTTACTTTGTAATTCCGGTCCTTGACGAGTTTGTTGGAAACTACCATCAAATAAATAGCGACTTTCACCACTGACAAATTCCCCATTTGTAATAGTAGTTCTCTGATTATTATTGTTATAATCGAATTCTGTCTTAAACAGGTCTCCTTTAATTCTAGCTAGTTGGGGTTTAATGATCTCAATATTTCCCCTACTTGCTAAATTCCTGTAATTTATCTGTAGGTTTCCAGTCAATAAGCCAGCTATACTTCCCTTACCTATAAGTGGATTATCTGGTAAATTAAAGTTTAACTTTTCCAGGGGTAAGTTGTTAGCTTCAATAGCTAATTTCTCCCCCTCCAATTTTCCCTCAACTGACATTTGTTGCAACTTGAATAAAAACCTACCCGATGGATTATTCCTATTGTCATTAGTCTTTAAGTTGGCAGCTAATCTATCTGTTTTACCAGATAAATCCAAAGTTAAATCTTGACCTTGAACTAAGTTAATGTTGCCATCTAATAATGGTTCAAAGGAAAATTTCTCTACCTCTAAATTTTTTAAACCTAGCCTACCTACCACATTGGGAGTGGTAATTTTACCGGTAATTTCACCTTGAAAATCTGCCTTTCCTCTTAGTTTTAAGGGAACGGGAAATGGCAATTGTTGAAAATCATAATCTTGGGCTTGCAAACTAATTTTCACCTCGCCAAGTTCTGGCATTCCCGATTGTTGGGCATTGGCTAAAATATAACCTTTAGCATGGAAGTTATTACCCTTGAGTTGGGCAATATTTAATTGCTGACCACTCCAATATATGCCAGCTACTATGGGTGAGTTAATCCCTCCCCTAATTTGATTAAATTCTATTTCACCTGCTGCACGCACATCCGCTAATTTAGCTGACCCTAGAATACCAGCTAGTTGGAATTTTCCACCAATTTCACCGGACAGTTGTTTATTGATCCGATTTAATTTTACACCATAACCGCTGACTATGGCTTGGTAAGCACCTTTACTAATTTTAATTCCAGAAGCGGTAATTTTTCCCCCGGCAATATTTATTCCTGCTACTCCATTTATTTGAATATTTTCTGGTTGCAAATTTTCTAGAGATCCAGCAATATTTAACTGACCACCTAATCCTCCCTTTAATTCGGGTGGCATGGATGCTAATTTTTGTATAGGCACGTTAGCAATTGCTATTTTAGCTTGATAATTGCCATTACTAACTCTGATTTCCTGGAGGTTAATTCTACCATTGTCGATTTGTACTTTCGCTTTTCCACTAGCATTTAAGGTTTTGAGATTTATATTTTCTGTGTCACCAACAATAGTTAATTTACCCCCTAAAGGATAATTAAGAATGGGTGGGGATTGCCTAAGTATTTTGGCAACCTGCAGATTCTCGCTGACCAGGTGGGCAGTAAATTTATTGTTATTTAGTTCTACACGAGAAAGCCCTATTCTACCACCCGCAATATTGATATTTAACTGCTCTGGTTGAATATTAGTAATTTTTAAGTCGTCAGAAGTTCCCGACACAATTAACTTACCATTAAGCTCTGCGTCGGTTAAATTAATATTGTCTAGGTTATTTTCTAGTTTGGTTTTCAATAGGCTTTCAAGATTTGCTAATCTGATATTGTTTGCTTGGGCGATCGCCTGCCACTTTTGACGATTATAATTTCCATAAGCTCGGACTATATTGCCATTGATATTGACGGTGATATTAGGAAAATCAATGCTGTTATCGGGGTTAATAACTGTTTCTCCAGTTAGGGGGTATGTAGCTTGTGGAGCTTGCCATTTTACCCAGGTCTGAAGATTGCTAGTTTTTCCTGATATATTGGCGGTGGCTGATAGTTTACCGATTTGAAAATCAGCATTATTCCTCTGACTATAAACTCGAGATAAGGCGTCACCGTCTAGATTTTTGGCACTTAAATTCATGCTTACTTCCGGTATTTGACCCAGATTAATTTTTCCCGATCCAGTCAGTTCACCACCTAAACTAGATACCACTTGAATCTCTTTGAAAGCTATCTGAGGTGTGCGGGTAGTTAGTTCAAATTTGCCGCTGACTTTCTCAAAATCCAGGCGATCAATTTGGGCATTTTTAATATTGCTTACTTGACCCAAAAGCACGGGTTGAGAAATATCACCTAAAAATTGTAAATCTGCTTTTAATACACCACCCACGGGAACAGGTAACTTAATTTTTAATGTTTCTAGAGCTTGGGAAGCGCTCACAGCATTGACAACTCCACTTAAATTAAACCCCCGTTTTTGGTCAATTGAACCTTTAGCCACCACAGGAATTTTGCCATAATTGCCCACCAAATTATCTATCTCAATTGCCGATCCCTGAAACTTGATATTCCCCTGGGTATTATTAAAAGGTTGTGGTATTTTTCCTAATTGCCAATTTACCCCTTCTAAATTTGCATTGCCATATAACAAAACTGGATCTTCTGGTGTCAATTGGATTTTTATGTCACTATTAATCTTGCCCGATCTTACTTTTATATCTGCTGGAATTAAACGACTAATATCGGCTATATATAAATCTTTAGTTTTTACATTTACATTACCCATAAGTGTTGGTTTAGTTTCCATATCTCCCGCTATAGAAATATCACCACCACTTTGATTATTTCCAGTTAGGTCAAATTTAAATTTTTGATTGTTATCTAACAGCTGAACCCTACCATACAGTTTGGCAAGAGTAATGGGAACTGATGAACTAGTGTCGCTCCCCGGTGTCTCCAATCTTTGATTTGGTACCAATACTAATCTGCCGTTGCGAATACTTATCTTGCTTAAATCAGTTTTAATAATTCCTGGTTCTTCAGGAGGAGCAATAGTGGTGGTAATCCAGCGTTGTTGATTATCCTGCTCAATATAAATATCTGGGTCAATTAAAGTAACATCTAATTTTAGGTGACGGTTAACTACCAAATCCCACGGATTAAAACTTACATCTACTGCTTGGATAGCTATTCTATCGGAATCTGTGGGAGTTGGGGGAATACCAGAAGCAGCAAACCGCACTCCAGTTAGAGAAAATTCTTTCACTGCTCCTAGTTGCACAGGACGGTTTAAAGTTGAGGTTAGTCCCTTTTGTGCTAAGGGTACTAGGTCCTTGTGGATAAAACCCCGCACCCACCACATTCCACCAATTAATAAAATTAGCACAGACCCACCCAAGGCTATGCTACCACGAGTCAAAAACAGCCACCATAGGGTTTGACTTGGGCTTTGTGGGAAAGATGGAGGAGAAGATTTGGACATGATAGAATATGACTCTATAAATATTGAGCAGGAAATTCCTAATCTATAGTTAGCACAATCTTTAGGAATCTAGGCACTATTTTGATTTATAATTTCCAGCCATCCATGCCATATCTATGGGAAAATGCCTCCTGCTTCCTAATTTCCTTCCCGCAATTTATCCAACACGCTGCGATCCTCCAAAGTAGATGTGTCACCGGATACCTCTTGACCTGCTGCTAAACTCCTGAGCAAACGACGCATGATTTTACCCGATCTGGTTTTTGGTAAAGCATCGGTAAATCTAATTTCACCAGGACGGGCGATCGCTCCTATTTCTTTAACCACGTGTTGTTTTAATTCTTTGCTTAATTCTTCACTCCCTTTGTAAGTTCCTTCTAGGGTGACAAAAGCCACAACTTCTTCACCTTTTAATTGATCAGGTTTACCAACCACAGCAGCTTCAGCAACAGCAGGATGGGAAACCAGAGCAGACTCAACTTCCATAGTCCCTAAACGGTGTCCAGAGACATTAAGTACGTCGTCCACCCGTCCCATGACCCAGAAATAGCCATCTTCATCTTTTCTAGCACCATCACCGGCAAAATAAGTGTAGTTGCCCTCTTTTGGGGGTATGTGTTCCCAATAGGTACGACGGAATCGATCTGGATCACCATAAACGGTTCGCATCATTCCTGGCCAGGGATAACGCACTGCCAAATAACCACCTTGGTTATCGGGGAGGGAATTACCTTCCAGATCTACAATGTCGGCTATAATACCTGGGAAAGGACGGGTTGCAGATCCGGGTTTGGTTGGTATGGCTCCGGGTAGGGGTGTAATCATAATACCACCAGTTTCCGTTTGCCACCAGGTGTCCACAATGGGACAGCGTTCACCACCAATCACCCTGTAATACCACATCCAGGCTTCGGGATTGATGGGTTCTCCCACAGTACCCAATAATCTCAGGGATGAAAGATTTCTGGCTTTTGGATGATGTTCTCCCATTTTAATAAATGCTCGGATGGCTGTGGGAGCAGTATAGAAAATAGTCACTCCATATTTTTCAATCACATCCCAAAAACAACCAGGATTAGAAGATCTAGGTGCACCTTCATACATAACTGTAGTTGCACCATTGGATAATGGTCCATATACTATATAACTATGACCGGTAATCCAACCCACATCAGCTGTACACCAATAGACATCTGTGTCCTGGAGGTCAAAAATCCACTTGGTGGTAATATGACTATATAAGTTATAGCCACCTGTAGTATGAACTACTCCTTTAGGTTTCCCCGTACTACCAGATGTGTAGAGAACAAATAACATATCCTCACTATCCATGGGTTCAGCTGGACAGTCAGCGGAGGCATTTTTTTGTAAATCATGCCACCAGTGGTCCCGTCCCGGTTCCATTTGGGTTTCCTGTTCTGTGCGCTTGACCACTAACACATCTGTCACACTAGGAACATAATTATTGCTCAAAGCTAGATCTACTTGTTCCTTGAGAGCTACAATTGTGTCCTTCCGCCAACCTCCATCAGCTGTGACTACCACCTTAGCTTGTGCATCATTCAGGCGATCGCGCAATGCCTCAGCACTAAAACCACCAAACACAACACTATGAGGTGCACCAATTCTGGCACAAGCTAACATAGCAATAGCTGCCTCTGGTATCATAGGCATATAAATACCTACCCGATCACCCTTTTGAACTCCCAATTGTTTGAGGACATTAGCAAACTGACAAACTTCCCGATGAAGTTGGGCGTATGTGAGGGTACGACTATCTCCTGGTTCACCTTCCCAAATAAGAGCTGCTTTGTTTTTGCGCCAAGTTGTCAGGTGACGGTCAAGACAGTTGTAAGATATATTAATCTTGCCATTAACAAACCATTTGGCAAAGGGGGGTTGCCAATCTAAGACAGCATCCCATTTAGTGAACCAATGTAACTCTTTTTGTGCCAAACCTGCCCAAAACTCTTCAGGATTTGCCTTAGCCGTATCATAGAGACGTTGATACTCTTCTACGCTTTTAATATTAGCCTGTTGAGAAAAATTACTGGTGGGATGGAAGAGACGTTTTTCTTGTAAGATTGATTCTATAGTTATTTGAGACATAATTGCTTCTCAAGGTATTACCAAGACCTATATATAACAAAGTCTCGCCAAATAGTATTGATTGTTAAAAAACTTAGTATTGCATTGGTAGGCCAAGTCATTCAGTAGAGTGTAAATAATTATTAAGAGACGGCGGAATGGCTAAAGTGTAGTATACTTGGGTCAAGATGGAAATTTTTTAAACCAAACTTTAACAAGAAGGAAACGGAAATACAAAAGAACAATATGAACCATATATCCAGATATTATGAGGTGGATTGAGAACAGTTTAGTAGAGTTAATTACTCAAAAGTAGGGCCTAGTTTGCAAGCAAAAGATATTAAGGAGCAACTAAAGTCATTAAGTCAGATAGCCATGACGATAGATCCCCAATTAGCCAAAAGACTAGATGAGGTCAATCGTTGGGTAAAATGTATTCGTCCCGGTTCCCTAACAGCCAAACCCTATGTGCTGGCATTTCTCCTGGAAGTAATTACAGACTCAAGAATCTGGCTAGTAATTCAATCAACATCAGACCCAGGGGCCAAAAAGGCAAAATTTGAGCAGATGACCGCCAATGAAAGGTATTGGTATGGTTATTTGTTCCCTAGGTGGATTAACTCAAGCGATACCAAATTTTACATTTGGAAGAAAAAAATTATGGGGGGGGAATTTAATCAGTTGGATAATGATATTATTAGACTAATGGCCCAAGAGATAGAACGTCGGGAGGGTCAGGTTTGGCAACGCTATATTGCTGATCTTTCCATGGCTACAGACCTAATAGTGAGTAATCATCAACATAAACCACTTTGTATCCAAATTACCAGCGTCAGTAAAGAGTTACATGCGAAAAAATATGACAAGTGGCAACACGCCTTGCAAATTTGGGAAATAGAAAGAGGATTGTTTCTAAGCTATGATCCTGCTAACAATGACTTTATTCGTCAGTCAGTAAATGTGGTGCTGTATAACAGTGATCATCTTTCTGAGGGTAAATACTTAAAGTTTTCCTGATGATAGATTTTTGATGTCCGTTACCCAAATTGTCTAAAATGTTACCAGCTCACAACAGCATTTATGCTTAATCAAAAAGAAATGAACAGCATTACTCAAGTGGATGAATTGGCTGAGATTTTAACAGCGGCCCGCAGAATGCAGCAAGAGTGGTTAGAGTATGGAGTAAATTATGTACATCTTTACGTAGAAGATGTGGAGGGGGACTGGTTAGAGAAGTGGGGTGAAAATGAAGAGGTAGCACAAGAAAATGTGTTGTTGGATCAGATCAAGGAATTTTTGGTAAGTAACGATGAAATCGCGGTGAAAATTAGGCATAGTTTGCGGGATAGGCCACTTTTTGAATTAGCAGTAGATTTAACAGCATATTTGGGGGTTGATTCAGGGGAGGAAAAAGTATCTGTACTGAAGGATATTTTAAGTAATTACCTAGATTTGTGTAATCTGGATTTAATTGATTTAGCCAGTAGATTAATTGTTGACGTTCTCCCCATTTATCAGTCAACTTACTAAGTAAGCTTTCAAGCGTTAGTTCCCAAATTAGTTAAAATCATGGTACACTCGTTGATAACTTTGGAAAAAACGGCTAAACACCGACAAATTTTCTATATTCCACAGTTGCTGCTATTTTAGATCCCTCCTGACTGAAAATTGCAATGCTAGACCAAATATCACAGTACCTACAGTTTAATATTAGTATAGAAGCACCCATAGTGCTAACAGTTCTGGTTTTCCTGGAAGCTGTGTTGTCTGCAGACAATGCTATTGCTTTAGCTGTAATTGCCCAGGGACTGGAAGATAAAACCCTAGAACGTCGGGCTCTAAATGTGGGCCTGATTATAGCTTACATCCTGAGAATCAGTCTACTACTGACAGCTACCTGGGTGCAACAATTCTGGCAATTTGAATTGTTGGGCGCTCTCTATCTGTTATGGTTGGTATTCCAACATTTTACATCTCAGGAAAAAGCAGATCATCACCACCATGGGCCAAGATTTAAATCTTTGTGGCAAGCTATACCTGTAATTGCTTTTACTGACCTGGCTTTTTCTTTAGATAGTGTGACTACAGCCATAGCGGTTTCCCAAGAAACATGGTTAGTTTTAATAGGTACAACTATTGGAGTAATTACACTAAGATTTATGGCGGAGCTATTTATTCGCTGGTTAGACGAATATGAAAACCTAGCAGATGCAGGTTATATCACTGTAGCATTAGTAGGTTTACGTCTATTATTAAAAGTCCTAAACGAAGCCTTTGTTCCTCCCCAATGGTTAATGGTCGGTGCGATCGCTATAATTTTGGTTTGGGGTTTCTCTAAGCGGAATATTGTTGGTGAGGTTGAAATAGAACAAACAGAACAAATAGAGGAAACGGAAAAAACCCAGGTTTAATGGAACAGGAAGAATAGGAAATCTATTTTCCCATTCCTCCCTAATCTATTCTGCTAACCAAGGAGCTAGATGAGGTGTCCAGTTGACCAACTCCTCTTCCTTAAACCATAGTGAAATTTCTCGTTGCGCAGTTTCAATCGCATCAGATCCGTGGATCAGGTTGCGACCAATGTTAATCCCAAAATCACCGCGAATTGTGCCTGGTTCTGAGGTTAGGGGGTTAGTAGCACCGATAATTTTTCTAGCAGATGCGACCACACCTTGACCTTGCCAAACCATAGCCACTACAGGACCAGAAGTGATAAACTCAACCAAGCTGGCAAAAAAAGGTCTTTCCTTATGAACATCATAATGCTGTTCAGCCAGTTCCTTACTGACCTTCATAAACTTTAAACCCACTAGGGTAAAACCCTTGGTTTCAAAGCGACGGATAATTTCTCCCGCAAGTCCCCGTTGGACTCCATCAGGCTTAATGGCAATAAAAGTGCGTTCCAAAGCTGTCTCCAAAGGCATAAAAAAGTCATCTGTGATTATTGTTAATGGTATGTACCACTTTTGTCTAGTAGTTCCAGGAAGAAATATGAACCAAGATTTAACACAAAAATGGTTATCAGAAATTCAAAACCTTCAACAGCAAATGTTACAACTGCAAAAAGAACATGATCAAGCCTGGGAAACTTGTGAAAAATGGCGACAGCTCTATAATACTGAGTCCCAACAACGCCGCGCTGATGCAATTATGTATCAACAACAAATTACTGCTTTAAAAGCTGAATTTGAATTGTTTCAACATGTAAGCACTTACTCCCAGGAAGGAGAAACCACCCAAATAGATCCGCAAATCAATGCGTTTATGTCCATGGAGGATTTAAAAAATCAACTCGTGAACATTACACAAGAACGCGATCGCTTGGTACGAGCATTAAAGTTAGAACAAGAGAACCATCAAAAAACCCGAATTAATCTAACTACAGCATTGGGGGATGCCATTGATAGTTTAACCGAGTGGAAAGCCAAGGTGGAAACGCCAACATTTATTTAGGCTTTTAGGCCCCCTAATTAACAGAGAGGATAGATTAAAAACCCATAGCTTGGGCCACAGCATTTAAATTAGCTGGTATACCTTGTTTAAACTGGGCATGACTATGTTTAATAGCTGTATCTGGGTCTTTGAGACCATTCCCTGTGAGGACACAAACCACTGTGGCACCGGTGGGCACTTGATCCTTGACCTTGAGTAACCCAGCTACCGAAGCTGCACTAGCAGGTTCACAGAAAATCCCCTCCGAAGAAGCTAACAAACGATAAGCATCCAAAATTTCCCCATCTGTGACAGCATTAAAACTACCCTGACTAGCAGTTTGAGCCACCACCGCTTTTTCCCAACTCGCTGGATTGCCAATCCTAATCGCCGTCGCTATGGTGTCCGGATTTGCCACCGGATGACCCTGAACCAAAGGTGCTGCTCCCTCTGCTTGAAAACCCATCATTTGGGGGAGGCGATCGCATTTTCCTGCTTGGTGATATTGACAAAAACCCATCCAATATGCTGTGATGTTACCAGCATTTCCCACGGGAATACATAGCCAATCAGGAGCATTACCCAAAGCATCAACTACCTCAAAAGCTCCCGTTTTCTGACCTTCCAGGCGGTAGGGATTGACGGAATTTACCAAGGTGATGGGGTAATGATCTGCCATTTCCCGCACAATTTCCAGAGCTTTATCAAAATTGCCCTGAATAGCTAACACCTGGGCACCATACAGTAGGGCCTGTGCTAACTTGCCCAAAGCCACATAACCATCGGGAATCAGTACAAAGGGACGCATTCCCCCCCTTTGGGCATAGGCAGCCGCAGCAGCAGAGGTGTTTCCTGTACTAGCACAAATTACTGCCTTAGCACCTGCTTCCTTGGCTTTGGTGATAGCCATAGTCATTCCCCGATCTTTAAAACTACCAGTGGGGTTGAGACCATCATATTTAACAAATACCTTAACCTGTTTACCAATGCGCTGTGCGATCGCTGGTGTAGGAATTAAGGGTGTATTACCCTCCAGCAGGGTTACCACTGGAGTGTTTGCACTTACAGGTAAGTAGTCGCGGTAGGCTTCTATTAGACCTGGCCAAGGTTGGCGATGAGATTTAGCAACAGACAAGCTCAAAGTCACAGTATTCTAAACTTCTTAACTAGAAATTGGGAATGGGAGGATTAATTAATAGTCTTAATCACTTTACCATGTGAGGGACCACATAGCCTAGAAGGTACGATCGGTCGATTGCAAAAGACCTGACTGATAAGAATATCTAATCAGAAGTATATAATGTTTTAATAAAGATTAAGATTACTTTATTATAATATGTTTAGTGGTGTGAGTTTAGTTCAGGAAAAAAGATAACAACTATGTCAATGTCAACCTTATCTTCCAGTGTTGCGACCTGCGAGTCTCACAGTGAGCTAGTAAAAAAGCTAACTAAGGCTTACTACCAGGACGAACAGCAAGAAAAATTTATTGGTCTGCAGACGGAAATTGACTCTCTGCTGCAACATTTACAAAACCTCAAGATAGAAAACCTCAAGACTAACCATTAGAAAGGTCGGCCAGAACGTCTACCTAGCCTAACTTTTACTGATAAAAAATCTCCTAAGCGTTCTGGCTAACTATGTTGCAAAACAAGGTTTGGTTTACTGAAGTTTAAGGAAATATGTGAAACAGTACGGTTATATCCATATTAGTGGAAATATAAGGCTATAAAATAGAAAGGGTTTGGCCGTTAACCAAACCCGAATATAAATCCAGTGCATAACAACATCCCAAATAAATTTAACCTACTTGGTTTTTAGTTACATCCTCCCCAAGGATGTTTACAAATCCCAAAATAGCTGATATTAACCTTCTTGATGGTGATCTGGTCTAGAGTGGCCGTGCCCTAATATTTTAGATATCCAGGGGATGGCAATAAAAACACTTGATAATATCAATAAGAATATGGAGATAGCAAAAATTTGATCTTTAGGAATTTCCAACACTCCACGCAAAATGATTTCTCTTAAAGCTGAAACAATAGTAATTTCTACCGCTGCACCTACAGATATATTATGTTCTTGCAGATAGTCAACTAAAAGTCGAAATAACTCTACAAGTATTAAAATAAACAGAATATCAGATGTTACTTCCCGTAAATCAAGGGGACGAATAAAGGAAATAAACATATCCCCTAACCTTAGTAACATGACACAAAATAACCCAAGACAAAGAGAAATAACAATAATATCCTGAAAAATTTCCAAATTGCGAACAATTCTGTCACGATGGAACCAACTACTTACCTTTATAATTATTCCACTAGGCATAAGCTTACAAGTAATTCTATTATTGCTGGTGTTAGCTAATAATCTTAAATGAAAATTATTATTTATAATGTTTAATCAGATCCAATCAGTAACTTTATTAAGTTTTGTATAGCAGTTTATAAAAAAAATATGTGAAAATAAAGTACGCCTTTTACTATCCAGTTGTCATTGGTATTTCAAAGTTAATGGTGGTATTTTAATGTTAATGATTATCTGTCACGATATTGAAAGTTACCAAAACATCATGACTAGAGTTCCCTATTTAGGAGACAAATTAAGGCGCTTTGCTAACAAAGCCAGAATTAGTATTAGTTCACCAGTAAATAACGGTATTCCTTGGGTAACGAGTATAGAGCAAGATGAAGGGGAAATAAATTATTAAGCCTATTAAAATACCTACCTAAACATCCATTTCCGCCAACTCTAGCCATCGCTCAGTGGCAAAATCTATAGCTTGTTTAAGCGCTTCCATTTGTTCATAGAGGTTTTGTACTTGGGTATAATTTTCTGATGTAACAGCAAGTAATGATGTTTCCACTAGAGTTCTTTGTGCTTCCAAATCGGCGATTTTAGCTTCCAATTGCTCAAATTCCCGTTTTTCCCAATTGGATAATCGGCGACGTTTTTTATTCTGTACTTCTTGATCACCAGGTTTTGGTTGAGTGAGGTTTTTGGATTTGCGATTATCCTTGCCATTAATTGTTTCTTGTTGGGTTAACTCCTCAGATTTTTTGTAATCTAAATAGACTGAATAATTGCCTGGGTATTGACGTAAGTTACCACCCTCTTCTAGAGCAAAGATAGTATCCACTGTTCGATCTAAAAAATATCGATCATGGGAAACTACGATGACAGATCCCACAAAGTCTTCCAGATATTCTTCTAAAACCGATAAGGTTTGCACATCTAAATCATTAGTTGGCTCATCTAAAATTAGCACATTGGGAGCACTAATTAATAATCTTAATAAAAATAAACGCCGTTTTTCTCCTCCAGAAAGTTTATGAATAGGCGCATATTGTTGGCTCCCAGGAAATAAAAATCTCTCTAACATTTGAGAAGCTGTAATTTTTGTCCCATCAGCAATCTTGATAAATTCTCCCTCTTCTTTGATATAATCAATTACCCGCTGATTATCATTAACTGCTGATATTAACTCTTCCGAATGTTGGTCAAAGTAAGCAATATGAATGGTACTTCCAACTTCCACCCTACCAGCATCTGGTGAAGTTCTTCCAGTTATCATGTTCATCAAGGTAGATTTACCAGTACCATTGCCACCAATAATGCCAATTCTATCTTCCGGACTAAATTCATAACTAAAGTTATTAATTAGGATTTTTCCGTCATAGGATTTGTAAATATTACTCAATTCAATCACTTTTTTGCCAATCCGCCGACCAATGGTAGAAATGTCAACTTTACCTTGAGCTTGTTTGAATTGAGTTTCTCTCATAGACTCCACGCGTTGAATTCGGGCTTTTTGCTTAGTACTTCTAGCTTTAGGTCCCCTTTTCAACCATTCCAGTTCCCTTCGTAATATCCCTTGATGTTTACGTTGACTGCTTACAGCAGATTCTTCTGCTAATGCTTTCTTTTCTAAATAATAGGAATAATTACCGGAGTATGTATAAATATCACCCCTATCAATTTCTATAATTCTATTAGTTACTTTATCCAAAAAATACCGATCATGAGTAATCAGCAGCAAAGCTCCTCGAAACCGGTTTAAATAACTTTGTAGCCATTCTACAGATAAAGCATCCAGATGGTTTGTTGGTTCATCCATGAGTAAAACATCTGGTTGAGCTAATAGTGCTGTGGCTAAAGCTATACGTTTTCTATAACCCCCTGATAAGGTCCCAACTTTCACCTCAAAGTCGCCAATCCCCAATTTTGTGAGAATAATTTTAGCGTTGGTTTCTAATTCCCAGGCCCCAGTAGCATCCATGCGCTGCATTACTTCTGACAACCTGGACATTAATAATGTATCTTCCGGATAATGGGCTAATTTATCTGAAAGTTCTTCATACTCCTTTACCAATTTTGTATGTTCACCACTATCCATAAATATCTGTTCTAAAACTGTCAAATTTTCATCCATATCTGGCTGTTGTGGTAGATAGATAATCTTTGCACCAGAATTAGTCAGAATTTGCCCCCCATCTACTGGCTCTATTCCCGCTATCATCTTTAATAATGTGGATTTACCAGAACCATTAGTACCAATCAAACCTACTTTGTCAGTCCCATCTATACTAAAGGTCGCTTCTTTTAATATCTCTTTAATACCAAAGTCTTTTTTAACTAATTGTAGTGTAATCAAACTCATATAGTTTGGCAGTTTTTAATTCGATTAAGTATAAGTATTTATAACTGTTCCCATTTCCCATTCCCCATTTCCTAAACCAAAAATAAATCAAGGGGTAAATGTCCATACATTTCATTCACACCACCTGGATAGTTGGACTGACAGGAAACTAAGACTCCACGATGATGTCCCACATAACTATCTAAGTAGCACAGTCCATTTTTACCATTTAATTTGATATACACTGGACCTTCTGGATGAGGTAAATCATCCGGTGCTTGATAACCAAAAGCGTGAGAATAGGTTTTCATAGCTAATATTCCCTGTTCAACATTATCAGCACAAATCCCTAAAATTTGATAGTCAGACCGTTTTGTCATCAGGATGATTGCTTCCCGAGTTAGGGCTTTCTCCAAGGGTTTGAGAACCGGTGCTATATCTAAGCAGTTAAACTTGTTCAGGATCTTTTTCGCTTCTGCTACGGTCAGGTTTGTAGGATTAGATATTGACATACGGCAATCTGGTTATAATTTGACTGTTTGAATTCAAAGCGTGAACAAGGAATAGCCATGTAAAATAGGTGTTAACATCGGCGGGATATTCCATGATTTCATGGCTATAAACTCGTAACCGGTAAAGGTTCCCAAACTTCACCATATTGTTCCCTTAATTGTAACCAGTTTTCTACCTGTCCCGGTTCATATTCCCCGGGTTTACCCCACTGCAAAAATAAACTCAGCGCCACTTCTTTCTTCTCATCTAAAAATCTGATGGCATAAGTGCTAAAATTACCCCTTTTTGCTTCCCCTGTCTCAAATTTTACCTCCACAATTTTATCCATATTCAAATGAAATTCAAACCCATCATTGTGCATATTGGCATATTTCCCCTTAGCTAATTCCGCATAGAATAACTTTTCTATTTTACCCCTTGCTTCTAAAACAGCAGCACTGCTAGTAACAATTAGTCGTAAAGTTCCTAAATTTTCACAAGCTGGCAAGAAGTCCTTTAATGTTGTGTTCATATTCCGTACTATTTGTATTTACCATTTACCATTCAATAACCATTAAAACTGGCGTAAGAACCTCAAATCACTGTTATATAAACGGCGGATATCATCAATTTGATGTAAAACCATGGCAAAACGCTCCACACCAAAACCCGCAGCAAAACCACTATAAATTTCTGGATCATAACCTACAGATTTCAATACATTAGGATCAACCATACCACACCCCATCACTTCTAACCATCTACCATTCCATTCCAAATCCACTTCCGCCGAAGGCTCTGTAAAAGGGAAATAACTAGCTCTAAATCTTATGGGTAGATCTCCAAACATTGATTGTAAAAATACTTTTACGGTTCCTTTTAAATCTGTAAAGGTTAAACCTTCATCTACTGCTAAAAGTTCAATCTGATGAAATACCGCTGAATGGGTAGCATCCACATCATCTCTACGATAAACCCTCCCCGGAGCAACAATTCTCACCGGTGGTTCCTCCTTCTCCATATGGCGAATCTGTACTGAGGAGGTATGAGTTCTCAATAAATTTCCATCCGGTAAATAAAAGGTATCCTGCATATCACGAGCTGGGTGATCTGGAGGAGTATTCAGAGCTTCAAAGTTATAGTAGTCCGTCTCCATTTCAGTCCCCTGAGCTACGGTGTAACCCATGCCCATGAATATATCTATAGCTTGGTCAATTATACCATTTAAAGGATGTATCTTTCCTTGAGGTCGATATGTGCCAGGCATAGTCACATCTAAAGTCTCTAACTCTAGTTGTCTCTCAATCTCTTGAGCTTCTAACTCCCTCCTTCTCAACTCCAGTCTTTCTTGGATGCTATCTTTAACCGTGTTGGCGATCGCACCGATTTTAGGACGTTCTTCGGCGCTCATATTTCCCATACTGCGTAAAAGCACTCCTAATTGTCCCTTTTTGCCCAAGTAATTAACTCGTAGCTCTTCCAGGCGTTCCCGAGTTTCAGTTTGGGCGATCGCCGTTTGTGCTTCCTCACGTAAAGCTAAAAGTTGATTTTCTAAAGTACTAGTCATTTACTTTTCTTAAAATGTTTGCTGCATCATTACAGAAGTTAGTCTGTTTTGATTAGATTAGACTAAACGCCCATTATTTTTTTGACTTTTGACAAGCAACCTCACTTTTTGTAAAACTGCTCCCTTATTTGAGTATAACTTGGTCTACAGCAAATGTCAAGCGCTTTGCGTAGAAAAAAAACGCTTTATGGAGTCCTAGATATTTTGTTAGTTCGGTTAGTTCGGTGATCAGTTGGAAATCCTGAAGCACTAGATTCAGGAACAAGAAAAGGTGAGAAAGAAACGGTACCGCTTTTAGACTCAAAATTTTGATAAAGTTGTGATAGTGAGTTTAATGCCTAAAATGAGATTACTAGTTAGTAACGATGATGGCGTTTCTGCTTTGGGCATTCGTACTTTGGCTAACACTTTAGCCAGGGCGGGTCACGATGTAACTGTAGTATGTCCAGATCGAGAGCGCTCAGCAACGGGACATGGACTGACCCTACATCATCCCATTCGAGCAGAAATTGTGGAAGGGGTATTTGATGCCAATATACGAGCTTGGGCTTGTGATGGCACTCCCTCGGACTGTGTCAAGTTAGCACTCTGGGCATTATTGGATTCTCCTCCCGATTTAGTACTCTCTGGAATTAATCAGGGTGCCAATTTAGGAACGGAAATCCTTTACTCAGGAACCGTTTCTGCGGCCATGGAAGGTATGATTGAAGGTATTCCCAGTATAGCGTTTAGCCTCACCAGTCACACTCACAAGGATTTCCAACCAGCTGCTCAATTTGCCCAACTACTAGTTGACCATTTAGCACCCTTACCGGATTTAATGCTACTCAACGTGAACATTCCTCCCCTTCCCTGGGAAGAAATTGCCGGTGTCACCTTAACCCGTCAAGGAGTGCGTCGCTATGTTGATGTTTTTGATAAACGGGTAGACCCCCGTGGCAAAACCTATTACTGGTTAACAGGGGAAGTGTTAGAAGAAGTAGATCCACCTGCGGGTTTAAACCTACCTAAAAACTTTCCCACGGATGTAGAGGTCATCCGTCAAAACCTTATTAGTATTACTCCTTTACAGTATAATCTTACTTATGCTCAAGGTCTAGATAAGTTATCCATTCTGGATTTAAAGTTAACCAAAGGGAATTAATTACTTATGTCTACAGAAGATACAAAATTTATCATTGACAAACCGGACGAGGAATGGAAATCCATTTTGACACCGGAGCAGTTTCAGGTGCTGCGAAAACATGGGACAGAACGTTCCCATACTAGTCCCCTAGACAAGAATTATGAACCAGGTACTTATGTCTGTGCTGGTTGTGGACAACCCCTATTTACTTCTGACACCAAGTATAATAGTGGCACTGGTTGGCCCAGCTTTTTTCAACCCATAGAAGGAGCTATTTCCACAACCGTAGACCGATCCCTATTCATGACCAGAACGGAAGTTCATTGTAGCAAATGTGGTGGACATTTGGGACACGTCTTCAATGATGGACCCCAACCCACAGGTCTAAGATACTGTATGAATGGTGTTTCTCTAAACTTTCAACCTGTTTAGAAAGTGGTGGAAGACCAGGTCTGAAAATCCATTCCTGTCTTCCATTATGGTGGATCTATGCCGATACTAGGTGTAGATCCAACCATAGTCGCGGTTGCGAGTGTTTTAGGTTAGATAATGGATCTCGTAGTAATCGTTTAGCATTCATGCAAACAACTTGAATTAGACCCATATTTTCTGCCACCTCTCTCAAAATTGCCCTTTGTGATTGTACCAAAGGCATAACATTCCCAGGACAATAGATAGCCACATATTGAAAACGTTTAGGAGGTCTTCCCCAAAAAGAAGTAACCACCTTCACATGACAGATTGCCAATATTTCCCCCAAATCGGGATAATAATGGTCAACAATTCTGGCAAATTCTTGAGCTAAGATATCTTCAGTAATCATTGGAGTGATATTTCTGATGGATATTTTTGCAGTGTTAATCAGCGTTAATCACCACTATTTATGAAAATAATCATAACATAGTTTTGTTATTTAAACCTGACAATTTATATATTATTTATATCTGACCTTACCCCAGATCCCCAAGTCCCTTAACGAGAATTCCTTTCAGCTACCAAAACATCAGCAATAATCGGTGGTAAAGATTTCAAATCAACATAGCCATCAGTGCCAGAAATAGGGGATTTAAAACTATAATTGGGGTTACAGGATCCAGAATCATAAACATGAATAAACCATCGATCTGGGAACCCCTCAACACCCAATTCTACGGTGTACCAATACTCACCCATTAAGCGGGAGTGAACAATAGTAAACCAATCTCGATATTCCTCTGCTAGGTTCCAGTCAGCTAATAGGAACTCCAGGGCTATCTTTCCAGCTTCCGTTGCAGTCAATAGCATAATAAATCCTGACTTACAATCCTATGAAAGATCGGGATATAAACCCAACTGTTTAGCCAATTCTCGTGCTATAAAAAACAAAAATTGCGCTCCATCTTGATTTCCCTCATGGGCAAACATGGTTGCAACTTGTAGCATTGTATGTATCAAACCAGAATCAATTAGTTCTGGTTGAGCTTCCAGCACTTCTGGTTCTTGACCATTAGGACATTTCAATAACTCATCAATCAAATTAAAATACTGATTTTGGCGTTCTTCTGACATAGTAATTTAGTTCATGGTGAATAAGTGACCGGAAGATATTATTGTTCTATACTTTGTTGCCAAAGTCTTTCCAACATTTCCACCTGCGCCCTGAAAACAGCACTACGATAAACCAGATATCTATCGTAAACAAGTATTGCCAAACCAATACCAATAGGTACAGCGACGAGTAACCACTGTAAAATAGTCATAATTTGGTATTTTTGGACTATTTGATATAATGAACCTAAAAAATTATGGACTGGCAATAATCTTTTATCGGTTATTCTATCACCTAGAGATGGGGGATAATTAATACTCTGAGTCTGAAGAAATGAAGGATCAGAACATTGATTAATTTGCTCCTGATTAATTTTGGTAAATTCTTCAGACAAATTCTGTGTTCTAACTAACTCTATATGCTTTCCCCAAATTAAATTAAAGATGATAATTCCTGGAGAAAGTACTACAAAAGTAACTAAACCAACTACTAGCAGATTCAGAATTTTTAATTTCATTTTCCGCTTCGCTAGGTAAAAGTTATTATTTAGCAAATCCATCAAATTACATCGAGGTTTGTAAAGGCAAAATTTAGAATCAAGATTTAAGAAGTCCCCCCTAGTTCACCAGACTTACGTCTAGTAAATTCGGGGGGTAGAGGGGAATCTCTGCGTAAATCCTATAAATGTTTATATCAGTCCCCATTTCAGCACTAAATTTACCCCCAGTCATTGAAAATATTAAAATCATTAACATAGTACTCAAAGCTTGTAACCCTTACCCAGTCAAGAAAATAAAATTTTTTTGGTATGGGGGTACGAGAATTTATTTTGCAGGGTACGAGAATTTATTTATAGAAGGTTCGGTTTATATGTACTCAACTTCAACACCAATCAGCCAATAGTCTGGGGGAATTAACAGTCAGATTTTCATAATTGACTTTGTACTCAAATCCCATTAGATCATAACAAATCACCTCTTCCTCCGTAAAATGAGTGTGATATAATACTATATAGTTCTAAGATAATTACAGGAAAACAATAAGCACTTTTTTATGAAAATAACATCAGAAGAAATACGTAAAAACCTGAAACAGATTTGGGGTTATGAAAATTTTCGTCCTCCGCAAGAGGAAATAGTCAATAGTTTGCTCTCACAGAAAGATGCTTTAATTATTATGCCTACGGGGGCGGGAAAATCTATTTGTTTCCAACTTCCAGCCCTCTTAAACAATGGTTTAACTCTGGTAGTTTCACCATTAATCGCATTAATAGAAAATCAAGTTGAAGAGCTAAAACAAAGGAATCAAAAGGCAGATCTGCTGCACAGTGAATTACCTGCTAGTCAACGTTATAAGGTTTTAAAATCTATTACTAAACAAGAGTTGAGATTATTATACTTATCACCAGAAACTCTCCTCAGTTCTGCTGTGTGGGAAAAAATATCCCATCCCGACATAGGAATTACATCCTTAATATTAGATGAAGCACATTGTTTGGTGCAATGGGGAGAAACATTTAGACCTGTTTATCGTCGTTTAGCCGCCGTGCGTCCAGCTTTATTAAACACCAAACCACCGGGAACAAAAATTAGTGTGGCAGCTTTTACAGCTACCGCTGACCACAGTACACAAAACATTATTAGGGATGTTTTGCAATTACAACAACCTGATATTTATCGACTTAATCCCTATCGTCAAAATTTACAACCTACTGTCAAAACTGTCTGGACACCAAAAGCAAGAAAACAGCAATTATTAAAGTTCCTTCAACTCCATCCCCATCAAACAGGATTGATTTATGTTAGAACTCGCAAAGACAGTGAAGAATTGGCTCAATGGTTAATCAATCTTGGCTATGATACAGCTAGTTACCATGGGGGTTTAAGTGGGGAAGAAAGACGAGCCATAGAAAAAAGTTGGTTGCATGGAAAAAAATCATTTGTTGTGTGTACTTGTGCTTTTGGCATGGGGATAAATAAAGCTGATGTTAGGTGGATAATACATTTTCATGCTCCATATTTATTATCAGAATATGTTCAAGAAATTGGACGTGCAGGAAGAGATGGAATGGTCGCAGAAGTTTTAACTTTTATCAGTGAACCAACCGGTTTTTTTGATGGAGAAGATCAAAGAAGACAACAGTTTTTTCAGCAGCAAATATTACAACAATACAAAAAAGCTCAAGAATTAATTAAAAAATTACCACTACAGGGAGAAGTTAAGTCTGTAGTTAAAGAATTTCAACATGGCGCGACAGCACTCTCCCTACTCCATAGCAGTGGAAAACTACTCTGGAATGACCCTTTTCATTATCAAATTTTGGATAAGGATATTCATCAGAACAGAACACAGTTTAACGCTGCTCAACAAATGGTTGAATTTTTAAAAACTAAAAACTGTCGTTGGCAGTTTTTATTACAATCCTTTGGCTTTAACAAAGGTAGAGAAAATTGGCGTTGTGGACACTGTGATAACTGTAGATAATTGTGGAGTACAATGTTTCACTATACTAACTTTAATTAACTTTGAATTTAATGAGTTTAGACAAAATATATAAAACTGATGTTTTAGTGGTGGGTGGAGGAGCTGGGGGAACCACTGCTGCTATTCAAGCAGCTCGCAGGGGATGTGAAACCATTCTGGTGAGTGAGTTTTCTTGGTTGGGAGGGATGTTAACTAGTGCTGGTGTATGTGCACCCGATGGTAATGAATTAAATTCCTTCCAAACAGGAATGTGGGGAGATTTTATCCGGGAGTTACAAAAACGACAGTCAGGAGGACTAAATAACAGCTGGGTGAGCTTTTTTAGTTATCAACCCCAGGTGGGAGCGGAAATTTTCGCTGACTGGGTAAAAGAACTACCTAATCTACAATGGATTACTTACAGAACTCCCCTAGAAGTATTACGCCAGGGAGATCGGATTGTAGGTGTAAATTTTGCAGATTGTACTATTTATGCCCAAATAATTCTGGATGGCACGGAATTAGGTGACGTTTTAGCTTTAGGAGAAGTGCCTTATCGTTGGGGTTGGGAATTGCAATCTGAATGGGGAGAACCCAGCGCCCCCAGCAGTTTTAACTCCCTCACAGAAACATACCCCATACAAGCACCAACTTGGGTGGTAATAATGGAGGATTTTGGGGAGGTTCTCGCTCCAGAAATTCCTCCCGCACCCAATTATGACCCAGCTTTGTTTGTAGGAGCTTGGGAAAACTATGGAAAAGAAAAATTTTTAAACTATGGACGTTTGCCACAAAATTGGTTTATGATTAACTGGCCGATTTGTGGTAATGACTACGGTCAAGGAACTAGTCGGTTGTTAGAGTCAAAAGCAAGGAATGAGTTCTATCAAGAGTGTTTCTGGCACAGTCAAAACTTCGCCCGTTACATTCAAACCAGTTTCGGTAGGCGTTATGGTCTGGCCCAAGGAGCTTTTCCTAGTGTATCTCCAGCTTTTGCTCTTCACCCCTATTTTCGTGAAGGTCGTCGCTTACAAGGGGTTACTACCATCTGTGAACAGGATCTTTTGCCCCTCTCCAACGGTTCCGTAGCACCTCTTATGAAGGATACGGTTGCTATTGGTAACTATGCCAATGATCATCACTATCCGGGCATAAAGTTTCCCCTACAACCTAAGTCTCTTCTCTGGGGAGGACGTTGGACCGGTACTCCTTTCACCATTCCATATTCCTCCTTAATCCCTAAATCCATAGATGGTTTACTGGTATGTGAGAAAAATATTTCCGTGTCTCACATTGCTAACGGTGCAACTAGACTTCAACCTGTAGTTATGGGTATAGGACAAGCTGCTGGTATGGCAGCAGCACTCTGTTGTGAGCTGAATTGTCAACCAAGAGATTTACCAGTGAAGACGCTACAAATGGCTTTATTAACTGATAAGCACTCACCTACAGCAGTTATTCCCCTATTCAATTTACCCATAAATCATCCGGACTGGTTGAAGTGGCAAATTGACATTTTAAATCATCCGGAAACCTATCCCCCAAGTGGTAACATTTTAACCTCTGGGGGGGGATATCCATTGGTTGAATTTCCATCATTTTCAGGTTTATCAATTGATGAACATAATCAGTTAAACCATGATTGTTGGATAGGAATTTTTAATCGAATCGGTAAACAAGATTACGAGTTTACTATCACAAATTGCCCGGAATTGTCTTTTCTAACTTGGAAAATTGTTACTTTGGAGTCATCTGTTAACCAACAGTTGCAAGTTCTCAATTGCAATTGCAAGATTTGCATCAGAGGATGTTTAAATTCTTCTGGTAGCTGGATTCTTGCAAAACATATTGAGATAATATGATTGAGTGTGGTTCAATTTAGATTAAGTCAATCGATTTCTTCAAAATTGTCCGGATTCATGGGTGATAGGTAAGTATAAGTTAACCAGAGAGTTCTAAAATAGACATCTACTATGCGTGCTGCCATTTCAATTTTAGTATCAAGTATGATACTCGGTTCCTTAGCTTTTCATCACGAAACTGTGTTCACCAATCCTTCGCGGTTGTCAACCTCTAATTCCGGAAGGGGTTTACTGCTTGCAGACAGTTCTAAACCCAGTCCTAATCAACCCGAGGAACCAGCACCCCACCGTGGTAGTGGACGCAAAGAGTCAATAGAGTTTTTGGGATTTATTTCTTTAGCTTAAACACATTTAGCCTAAGAGCTACTTGTTGAACCATTTTCCCTTCCTCAAGGATCTTTGCTTGCAGCTAAAAGCCAAAAAATTAATGGGTGTTTAATTTTTTGTACTCTTTCCATAACAGAAACATTCACAGTTAATGCACTACATTTTCTGTTCTTAGGTTCACAATTGATTTGTATTGACAGAAATACAACTAGTTAATGGCTTGACGTTCACCCAATAACCTCTGTAACTACTAAAAGCATCAAGGTTGTTGAGATTGACGTAAGTTGATAACAGAACTCCAGCAACAAACCAAATATTTTCTGACCATATTTTCGGGTTTGACTTCTCCCTGGGTTAAACACCGAATGCTAGGAGAGACGGGTTTATCTGTCTCTCCTGGCGTGTTTTTGGCTGTCCCAACTCTATTTATCAAACAGGTCAAACAGGTTTACAAGCAATTATATACTTACTCAAGAAATGTACTTGGGTTTCTACGTGTTTAAAACCTGCTTTCTCTAATCTTGCTACTAAATCATCAAGACTATAATTGATATAATAAGGTTCATGAAATGTGCGAGGGAAGTTGTTAATTATATCAACTAGGTCAGGAGAATCACTTGTTTGAATGGAATCACAAATAATGAAAACTCCTCCTGGTTTAATAACTCGGAAACATTGTTCAATTACTGTTTGTCGCACTGCTGCTGGTAATTCATGAAACAGAAAAACACTAGTTACCCCATGGAAATAATTATCCAAATAGGGTAGTTCTTCCGCATTGGCTTGGATGAGCTGGGGTAATTCAGTATAATTTTCAGCTAGAAGTTGATTGGCTTTGCGCAGGTAATTGGGGGATAGATCAACGCCAAATAGAGATGCTTCAGGTATTGCTCCTCTCAGTAATTTTATGGTTCTGCCAGTGCCACAACCTACATCTAAAATACGGATATGGTTGGAGAATTTTTTCACTTGATGCTTGAGAGGTGATAGAATACGACGTCTCATGGCGTCCCCAGTCCCGCTAAATAGGATTTCTACCTGCAGGTCATACAAGTTGGCAGAAAGGTCGCTTAAATAGCCATCTGTTTGATGATGAAAGTTTTGCAAATAGTAGCTGGGATAGATATTTTCTTCCTGTGGTTGGGAAAAATCTTGATATTGCTGACGGTTTGCTCTTTCCCATACTTGGAGCATATCTACACACATCACAGGATAGTATAAACAGAAGTCTAACCAGGAATTGTCAAATAGTAAATCATAAGGATATACACCTTGTTGGGCATCTTGCCAATCTGATTCTAATAACCTATTGAGTCTGTCTTGTAGGTTTGCGATCGCCTGTTGAGAAATTGGTTGAGACTTGTTCAAGTTAGGGTAAAGATGGTTTTTAACTCGCGTACCCAAGAATTTATGAGCCAGACTAAAGTAAGTTTTTCCTTGTTGGCAAGTTTGATAGCTGAGTTTTATCAAGTCGTTGAACATAAAAGTATTTTACTAAATATACCAGGATCAAGATTGCTTGGCGTTTTTTCCTTACTTATTGTAAACCCATAACTTGATTGTAAATTTTTGTAACAATTTGGGATTTGGTAGTTTAAGTTACGGAATTCCCTGTTACTATGAAGAAGTGGGAACAGAAAACCCATCCACATCAAAAAAGAAGAGGAAAAAAATATGTCTATCCAAGAAAAGTCCCGTGCTTTAATGGTACGTCAACACCAACAAGTTAAAAACCGTCAGCAATCAATGTTAATGCGGTCTGCCCAAGAGTTGGGATTACCCGAAGAAACTTGCCACTATTGGAGTCCAATTCAAGGGAAAGTAGATCCTACCACTCAAAGTCTTTATAGCCGTAGTGGTGCGACCATGAGCTAAAGATTCCTCATTACCTGGGCGTGCGTTAAGAATTGTCTTGATGAAGGGCGCAGGGTGTGTTTTTAGTGTGTCGTTTCTACACGGTATAAAGGACGTTTCCGCATGCCTGAAAATATTAAGGAGTACAACCGTAAACGGTTGTACTCCTGTTGTTGTCTGGAGTTAGCTTTGTAGGAGCGAAAGCTATACTGGTGGAGTTGACTGTGGAGAAAGATTCCTAAGAGAAGATTGGCATTAACAATCGTAATAAAGGAAAAATTCGTAGGGGTGAGGACGTAACTGCAACTGCTTGACCTCATTCACCAGCTTATAGTCAATCCAATTTTGGATGAAATCTTCCGAGAACACACCTGTTTCGGTTAAGAAAGCATGATCATTTTCCAGTGCTTCCAAAGCTAGTTCCAGAGAACCTGGAGTAGAAGGAATCTTAGCCAGTTCTTCTGGAGAAAGTTCATAGATATTCTTATCCAAAGGTTCACCAGGATGAATTTTATTCTTAATTCCATCGATACCAGCACAAAGCATAGCAGCAAAAGCTAAGTAGGGATTAGAAGTAGCATCAGGGCAGCGGAATTCTAAACGTTTAGCTTTAGGATTAGCTCCACTTAAAGGAATACGTACAGAAGCAGAACGGTTACCTTGGGAATAGGCTAAGTTCACAGGTGCTTCGTAACCAGGAACAAGACGTTTGTAAGAGTTAGTGGTTGGGTTTGTAATCGCTAGTAGAGCAGGAGCATGTTTAAGAATGCCACCGATATAGTAAAGACCCATATCACTCATACCGGCATATTTATCACCAGCAAATAAGGGCTTGCCGTCCTTCCAAATAGACTGGTGACAGTGCATCCCGGAACCATTATCACCAAAAATGGGTTTAGGCATAAAGGTAACAGTCTTACCGTACTTCCTAGCCACATTTTTGATTACATATTTATAGGTCATTAACCAGTCAGCAGCTTCTATTAACTTGCCGAAGCGGAATCCAAGTTCGCACTGACCACCTGTAGCCACCTCATGGTGTTGTTTTTCAATCGGGACACCACATTTAGCCATAGTCAACAACATTTCCGTGCGCATGTCGTGGAAGGTATCAGTGGGGGGCACGGGGAAGTAACCTTCCTTAAAGCGGGTTTTGTAACCTAGGTTAGGACCATCAGCTTCCCCATTTTTACCCTTTCTACCAGTATTCCAACGACCTTCCACAGAGTCTACATGATAGTAACCTTCATTAGCGGTTTGGTCATAACGCACATCATCAAAGATAAAGAATTCTGCTTCTGGACCAAAAAAGGCCGTATCACCTATTCCCGTGGTTCCTAAGTAATCTATAGCCTTTTGAGCAATCACCCGGGGACAGCGGTTATACCACTCATCTGTGCGGGGTTCTTTAATACTGCAAATAATGCTGAGAGTTGGTTCCTGCATGAAAGGGTCAATCCAAGCTGTGCTAGCATCCAGCACCATGGTCATATCTGACTCTTCAATCCCTTTCCACCCTCTAATACTAGAACCATCGAAAGGTACACCACTGGTGAAAGAACTTTCGTCAATTTGATTGTGGTAAACCGTTAGATGTTGCCAGGTTCCGGGTGTGTCTATGAACTTGAGATCAATCATTTGAATGTTTTGATCTCGGATCATCTTTAACACTTCTTGTGGGGTTGTCATTGTTACTCCTTCTGTAGCCAGTCTTTTAATTTACACTAATCCTTACCTAAGCACTTTAACTGCTGGGGGTTAATTTAGCTCATAATACACCATCTGAAATATCCTAAAGACTAGAGTCCTACCAAGGTTGTATTGTTTGTTACGATTGTTCAAGTTTCTGGGTTATGTTAAGTTTTTTAACACCATTTTTACAAGATAAGAAACTTTATATGACCAGGGTCAACTTTAACATAGAATTCTTATGTAATGGATTATTTGATATTCCCCAGTTCTAAAGGAATGACAAATATCAGATGAGTGGAACCAACTTTAATATCTAATCATAGATAGTAACTATTAACTATTGGGAGAAACACAGAATGCGCGATGCAGTTACAACTTTAATCAACAGTTATGACCTAGCTGGTAAGTATCTTGACCGAAATGCACTGGATAGTCTCAGGTCCTACTTTGACAGTGGCACATCCAGAGTCCAAGCTGCTACTGCTATTAATGCTAATGCTGCTGCTATTGTCAAACAAGCTGGGTCTAAACTATTTGAGGAACTACCAGAGTTAATTCGTCCGGGTGGCAATGCTTACACAACTCGTCGCTATGCTGCTTGCTTACGCGATATGGACTATTATCTTCGTTATGTTACTTATGCCCTGATTGCAGCCAATATGAACGTGTTAGATGAACGGGTGTTACAAGGTCTTAGAGAAACCTACAACTCCTTAGATGTACCCATAGGTTCTACTGTGCGTGGCATTCAAATTATGAAAGACTTAGCGAGAGAACAAGCTATAGCTGCTGGTGTGGCCAACGCTGCTTTTGTAGATGAACCTTTTGACTACATCACCCGTGAGTTGAGCGAGCAAAACATCTAATCAAGTTTAATTAGGATCTGGGAAGAGCTGGAGCTAGGTTAGGTCTTACTCCGCTAATTCCCTTTTGATTTTCCACCCCGGTTTCACCACCTGACGACTTCTAGCTATCACCAAAGCATCATTTTCCACATCTTCTGTAACCGTTGACCCTGCGGCAATATATACATCATTACCTATGCTAATTGGTGCTACTAAAACACTATTGGATCCAGTTTTAGTGCGATCGCCTATTCTAGTTCTGTGTTTTTTCACCCCATCATAATTAGCAGTAATTGTCCCCGCGCCAATATTCACCTGTGTGCCCGTACTTGTATCACCCAAATAAGAAAGATGGGCCACATTCGAGCGATCGCCTAGTTGGGTATTTTTCAATTCTACAAAATTACCAATACGACAATTTTCGCCAGCTTCCACATGACCACGTAAGTGAGCGAAGGGTCCTATTTTTGTTCCTTGTTCCACCAAACTATCTGTGATTACGGAATATAGAACCGTAACATTTTCTCCTATTTGACTATTCTCAATTAAACTTCCAGGTCCAATGCGACTACCAGAGCGAATTAAAGTTTTTCCTCGCAGATGGGTTTGAGGTTCAATAATCACATCTGGTTCCATTTCCACAGTTTCATCAATAGTAACACTACTTGGGTCTGTGATGCTCACCCCTGCTAGGAGCCATTTTTCCTTGATGTGTTGTTGCAAAAGCTGATAAGCATCAGCCAATTGTCGTCGGTCATTAATTCCCCAAATTTCCCGTTCATCACTCACATCCACGGCCATCACCTTACCGACTTGAACCACCGCATCAGTGAGATAATATTCCTTTTGCACATTATTATTATCCAAATGGGGTAGTATGGTTGCCAGATTTTGCCAATTGAAGCAATAAATACCTGCATTAACACGATTATTTTTTCTTTGTATATGGGTACAATCTTTATGTTCAACCATTTGGTGAACTATTTGATTATCATCGCAAAAAACCCTGCCATAACCATCCGGTTGAGCCAGATTAGCAGTGAGGATAGTACAAGCATTGTCATTTTCCTGATGGGTTTGTAGTAACTGCTGTAAGGTTTCCGTTTTGAGTAGAGGAACATCACCATTTAAAATAAGCAGATTACCATCATAATCAGATAAATAGGGAAGCAGTTGTTGAATAGCATGACCAGTACCCAGTTGCACAGACTGCTCCACAAACTCCAAATTAGAATGTTTACCCGAATTTTTACTTAAAGCATCCCTAACCATCTGGGATTCATATCCAACAATCACAAACTTTCTAGTAGGTGCTAGAGGTTGAACACTATCAATAACCCTTTCCACCAAAGACTTGCCACCAAGAGGATGTAAAACCTTAGGGAGGCGGGATTTCATTCTTGTACCTTTACCAGCTGCGAGAATTGCTACTGCTACCATAACTAATTTCAGTAAATTTATTTAATATACTAAAGCCCCGGGGGCCACTCACCAACTTCCGACGATTATATAGCAAAGTTGGCAAGAAGGTAGATTATTAACTGCGCAGAGGAGGAAAATGAGATCGCCAGTAATTAACTATAACCTGCCAAATATCCATCACTTCCGAATCCGTCAAAGATGATTCCCGGGGAACCGATAATTCAATCCACAAACAACGTCGGTCTTGTAATACTCGTTTACCGATTACCCAATCTAGTAATTTGGTGGGTTCCGCTCAGAATGATGATACTGGATTAGCGATCGCATCTACCAATGCCACCCAAACAGAGGGTAATTCTGGCACAAAAGCTTTTACCTTTGGTAATGATTGCCACCAATGGTAGCCTTAGTTTTTACGGTGGGAACACTCTCCTAACAGTCAAGGTCCCGATTATTGGCGACAGTACTGATGAATCGAATGAGACCCTGTTCTTAAACCTCAGTAATGCAGGCGATCGCAGCTGATGGTAAAACCATAGCATAGAACAAGCGATCACCCTCAGCCCCTAACTAATTAGTAACATATTCTTTTACATTACTTCTACGACGGCGTAAATGTGTTAAAGCTTGATGTTCAAGTTGACGAACGCGCTCACGACTAATATTCAACCGATCCCCAACCTTCGCTAAAGACATTTCGTTCCCATCTTCTAACCCAAACCTCAAAATCACAACTTCTCTCTGCTGAGGAGTCAGTTCTGCTAATAGGTTATTGAGGTCATGACGCAAAAACTCCTGGGTGGTGTAATGCTCAGGTGACAGGCCATGATCTTCCAACATTTCTTGCAGTTCTGTATCCTGATTGTCACCCACTCGCACGTCCAGGGAAATCGGTTGACGAGCTATATTCAAATACTCTCGAATTTGAGCAGGTTCCAACTCCAATTCCTTGGCAATCTCCGTCGGTGAAGGAGACCTCCCTAACTTTTGCGCCAACTCCCTTTGCACTTTTTTGATTTTGTTCAACTTTTCGGTAATATGGATGGGGAGACGAATAGTTCTTCCCTGTTGAGCAATTGCTCTGGTAATTGCTTGACGGATCCACCAGTAAGCATAGGTAGAAAACTTATAACCCATGGTAGGGTCAAACTTCTCTACTCCCCGTTCTAATCCCAGAGTTCCTTCTTGAATCAAATCCAGAAATTCCATATTCCGCTTTTGGTACTTCTTGGCAATTGCTACGACTAATCTTAGGTTAGCTTCAATCATCTTTTGCTTAGCTCGCTTACCCGTAGATATTTTATGTTTCAGGTCGTTCTCAGACTGGTTAACATAAATTGCCCATTCTGATAAACTTGGTTCATACCCCAGTTCTTTAGTTAGTGCTTCCTTAGCTTCCAGTAAGAGCATCATTTGCTGCACTTGCTTACCGTAGATTATTTCCTGTTCCCGGTTCAACAGGGGTACGCGACCAATTTCTCGCAGATAGGTTCGCACCATATCCGCTGTCAATTTGGTTTTTCCGTTATCACTTTCTTTTTTAACAGTAGACATTAGTACTTTACCCCTTACTCTATATACACCTATACAAAATCACTCTTTCTTTAGACTACTTCCCCGCTTATCTCCTGATTGCTATGATAAGGAGGTATATTTTCAGTCGAGCTACATTTCCAAAGCTAGATTTCAAAGCTGATTAAAACTATCACAGTCGTTTATATCAATATCATTTACTACAGTCGTTAATTTAGTGTACTTGTAATCACGACGCTGTCACCACGATCCTTGTTCCTAAAAACCCAGGAATATGTTACGACAATCCCATCACTGCTATATTATTAACTCTGGGGACTTGCTAATCCACCAGCTATACATTCGTCCATTATGACTTGAGGAGTGGTTTTTGGTGTTACCACAGCTTACCTGATAACCGAACCAATCCTAGTTTTTCCGTGGTAGATATTACGAAATTGGCAAAGCAAAAGTCTCGTTCTGGTTCACCACTAAAAACCCAAATCTGCTTTAGCCAGCTTGGCAGCAGCAAAAACCTCTACATCCGACATCTCTTGCCAATCTACATCGCCAATCTCTTTATAAAACACTCCATCGTATGCCCGAGTACGTATTACTACAGGCATCGGCACAGCATGACCTAGGATTAGGGCTTGCTGCTTAGAGTCCAGCTTCGCTAATACTGAACGTAGGACACTACCACCCGACACCCCGGTAAAAATCGCCTCAATATCCTTTTCGTCGTTTAGCAAAGCTGTAATCCGGGTGCCAATCTGGGACATGATTTCATTATCTATTCCCGATGGGCGCTGATCAACCACCAAAAGGGTGACAAAATACTTCCTCAACTCCCTAGCGATGGTGCCAAATATGGTACTTTGAACTACTGCGGAATCAAGAAACCTATGGGCTTCTTCTATTGTAATCATTAGTGGTGTTGGCTTATCCAGCGGATTCTTGGTGTGCAAAAATTTGTCCGCTTTGGTAACATAGTGATCATGTATACGTCTGGTAATCATGTTGGTTACCAGCATATATGATAGCATGTTTGACTGTGTTCCAAATTCTATCACCACATTTTTCCCAGCTTCCAAAGATTGCACTATTTTCTTAATATAGTTATCTTTACGTGCGTTTCGTATATATTTCAGGTTCTCAAGTCGCATTAGTTTGCGCTGCAAAGCTGCAATTGACCCCACATGACCAGGATTTTCATCGCAAAACAATTTGATGTCATCCCCTGTCATTCCCAGCAATTCGGGAATCCAACGGTCACCTAACTGTTTATATAGAATGCTAGCACTATCCATTGAAGCATCACTAACTCCTAACTCATTGGCACAAAGTTTCAGATCTTCTACTTCTATTTGCTCGTAATTGAGATATAGCTCCTGTGCGTCCCTAACACCTCTTCGCTTAGTCGCTTCCGGATCTAAGGTGTAAACTTCTACCTTGTCAGGAAATAGTTGTTTGAGACCTTTGACCGTGCTTACTTCTTTACCCTCTGCTACCGCTTCCCAACCATATTCGGAGTGCATATCAAAAATTAGGTTAACAGCAGCATTTTTACGGATAACACCAGCTAAAAGTAACCGGGTGAGAAAGGATTTACCAGTTCCAGATTTACCAAAAACCCCATTACTCCTTTCTACAAACCGATTTAAGTCAATACAAACTGGCACATCCATATCCAAGGGTTTACCAATAGAGAAGTTTTTGCGCTGCTGATCGTCTTCCCATCCAAAAACTTTGCGAAAATCATATTCCTCAGCTTCGTAAACCTGACTAAAGTGAGTAGGTATGGTTTTTACCGGTAGCAGTTCCATTGTGGTTGCGGTTTGAGGCTGAAAAGATGCCAAACCATTCCCAGAAAATGCTGAACTCTGGGCAGATTTACCGTTAAAAGTATGCTCCGTATCTTCTGGTGTAAACATGAGCATTGGTGCCAAGGTGACGATACCATAGGTACTGCTACCAGCCAAAACCTCCCTTAAAAAAGTATCTTCCCAATTGGGAGGACTGGCTATAATCCGTTCATTTGCCGTTCCTAGGGCAACATCGGTCACCATGCAAAAGAAACGAGAACGGACACCTTGGATGACCAGAAATTTACCAACACGCATATCTTCTACGGAGACATCAGAGTGTAATCTGATCTCTAACCCCTTGGTTAAAGAACCTCTAATAACCGAACCTAATGGATTTCCAGAACTCATTTTAAACTCATTTCAGTTGATCTAAAAAAATAGCTGGTTAGTGCCAGAACGCCTATCCGGTACTCACGCCACCAAATCTAGCGTTCTGGCTTAGGTCACAGTCCTATTTAATCAATTTCTATGGAACTTGGACCGCTGGTGGTAGCAGGAGTTTGACCCGTTAAAGGTTTCCTGAATTGTGAATAAATGCGATCGCGCCAAGAGAAGAATCGCTCATAATCAAGATTATCTGCTAAAATAGGTAGACCCTTGCCTCTAAGAGATTCTGGTAAGTCTAAATAGGGACCCGTGGGGAACTTCAATAATATTGATAATCCCGCTACAGCTAGATCTGCTATACAGGGTTCATCCCCCAGTAGGTAGGGACTATCCGATAATAGTTCCATGAGGATTTCTAGATCTTGCTTCAAATTGGCGATCGCCGATTTAATTGCATCTGGAGTGAAACCAACTCCCACACCTAAGACACTCAAAATATCACCAGGAACACCCACCACTACAGATTTGAGAAAATCTGGAGTTGATAGAGGTAAAAGTGATTTACGAAAAGACTGGTCTTGACTAACAGCAGCGAAAAAGGCTTTACGTCCTAGAACACCAAGGGTTTCATCAGCCCAATCTTCTAATAATAGTGCCTGGGCGCGTTTTTTTTGCTCCTTGGGTATTAAAGGGCGATCGGGATATTCCAGATCCAGGTACTTAGCGATTTCACTAGAATCCACAATATAGTTATTACCATCTTTCAACACAGGAACCTGTTTTTGTCCAGTTAAGCGGAAAAGCTCCCACTGACCTATGCCCGGTGTAACTTCAATTTTGCGGTATTGCAAGCCTTTATAATCAAGGCATAGACGTACTTTCTCTGAATAGTGAGATAATTCCCATTGATATAATTCCAGCATATTTTCTTAACTGATAAACTTCTTGATTTGTATATATCCTCCATTATATACTCCTATCGTTAACACCTGGGATAGAAATAAATATTTTTCTTCCCATGGTCTCATAAGATATGACACGGTCAACTAATTAACGGCAAAAAATACTAACAAACAAAATCTATGAAATTTAAACTGAGAGCTAATTTGAGAAACAGTTGGAGATTTGGTCAAGTCAAAGTATTCACCGGGTTCCTGGGGATTGTGGGATTAACCAGTATCGGTTTGGGCATGGATTTACCATCTCTGGGGAGTAAAGTGGAGATAGTTCAATCCAATCCTGCAATAACTACCCCACCAACCCCCAACCAACCCACTACCAGTCCGGATCCAAAACCGCCGGAACTACCAATATTTATACCGGAAGATACTGAGGCAAAAAATCTCATTGAGGTAGCCAAGTCCACAGGTAATTTTAAAACCCTGATTAGGTCCTTAGAAGCGGGAGGACTAATAAAAACCCTAGAAGAGGGTGAACAATTCACCATCTTCGCTCCCACAGATGAAGCGTTTGCTAAAGTTCCCAGAAGGGAGCTACGGAATTTGTTTAGACCCAAAAATAAACAAGTTTTAGTAGACATATTAAAATACCATCTGGTGGTGGGAAGAATCAGATCTGAGGAATTAAAATCGGGCCCAATTAAAAGCTTACAAGGAGAACCAATTCAAGTCAAAATTAAAAATGAAAGTGTATACGTAAGTGATGGTCAATCTAAAGGTACTACTGCCAAAATCACCAAACCAGATATTAGTGCCAGCAATGGTGTGATTCATCAAATTGACAGCTTGCTCTTGCCACCCAGTTTAAAATAAAGCATGTCCCCCCAGCTCAAATCAGACTAGAATAGATATTAATGGAAAAGTGATGTAATGATGAATATTCCCAGCTTAGAGGAAATCTCCACCCAGTTAGCAAGTCCGAACTTGCGCGATCGCATGATAGCTCTAACACAATTACGGAATGTTCCTGCGGAGGATGCAGTTCCCCTAATCAAAAAAGTTCTTAATGACGAATCCATACAGCTACGCTCTATGGCAGTGTTTGCATTGGGAATTAAATCAACTTCAGAATGTTATTCTATTCTAGTGAGAATTCTAGAAGCTGATCCCGACTATGGGATTCGTGCGGATGCAGCTGGGGCTCTAGGATATTTAGGAGATAATAGAGCAGTAGAACCTTTATCAAGAGCTTTCTACGAAGATACAGAATGGTTAGTTAGGTTTAGTGCAGCAGTAGCCTTAGGTAATATCAAAGATAAGCGTGCATATAATATTTTAATTCAAGCTTTGGATAGTGAGGAGATAGTAATTCAGCAAGCAGCGATTTCAGCTTTAGGAGAAATTAAATCAATTGAGTCAGTAGATCATATTTTGCGATTTGTACAGTCAGAAGATTGGTTAGTCAGACAGCGACTAGCAGAAGCCCTAGGCAACCTACCCACGGACAAAAGTATTTCAGCTCTAAAATACTTGGAAAAGGATAGTCATCCCCATGTTTCTCAAGCTGCGACCATATCTCTGAAGAAAGTCCAGACCGAGGTCTAAGGGACTTGTGGAAAAATGGATCAAGTTGATTTGTGCTGACCACTGCTATCCTTCCTTTGTTTGTGAAGTGGAGTTTGAAATTTGGGCCAACTCATGGTGACATACTTCATTTTGAGATAAATCCAGTCAAGCAACCGTATTTTTGAGTATATTTTCTTTAGTAGCTATTTTCCTTTAGGACAATTAGATTGATGAATGTGGAAGAGTTTTTCGAATTAAGTGCTGGAAAGTGGTTTTCCCACCGTACTAGCCACCATTTAGCCTTTAAACAGTCAGAAGATGGTAAATCAGACATCGTAATTGACATGCTCACAGTAGACCATCCAGAAGTAATTAAACTGTGTGAACAGTATTCCATTCTTCCCGATGCAGCTTCCTGTGGAGCAAGAGTCACCTGGAAAGGAACCATGGAATGGGACCAAGAGTGCGATTCGTTGTGGGTCAACATCGGTAACTAATCCGTAATAACCTCACCAACCTCAACTAGTAATAAACAAGTAGATGAAGGTTGAACTCTCAGTTGGATATGGGTGAAAGTCCCATCCGCCAGACTCAGGTGTGACTCCCGATCTGCCCACACTGACCAGACTCGGTAACTGGAGGGTGAAGCTGGGAACAGGGTGCAATCAGACATCCGTTGTGGGATGACACTGGTGCTAATGGGGTGTTTCTACGGTGAAATAGAGTCTAAAAAAGCAACTTACCCATAAGCGGGACACAACATTAAAACCCGACTGGACTGGATATATTTCCCGCCGCATTTTCTTGGATTAGCGGTAAGAGTCTTGGGAAACCAGTAGTTGAATTGACTACACCTAAGGAAACTAACAATCTAACCGGGGGAACGAATAAAAACGAATTGAGGGTCTAGGGAAGGTCAAAACCCAAGTAGGCTTGACGAGAAGCAAAATTCCCTCACTTCGGGTAGGACTGACCGTAATTGGTCGGAGGTGTTCAGAATACACAAGTTGGAGTTAAAGTATGATTAGACACAACAGAAATGTTAGTGAATCTTGGCAGAGGTTACCCTGGCGACAATTTCGCCGCAATCTCTTCCGCTTGCAAAAACGAGTGTACAAAGCCGTTCGAGTTGGAGACCTGCGCAAGGCTAAGTCTCTTCAAAAGCTAATCTTAAAATCTACGTCAGCACAATTACTGGCTATTCGTCAAGTATTACAAGCAAATTCTCTTACAGAGGTTTTATCTTCCACCACTAGACAGCGGGTATGGCAGTGGGTAATTAAATACACCTTAGATCCAGCCCATGAAGGTAATTTCCACCTCCACGGTTATGGATGGAAACGGGGATTTTCCCCCCAGGATGCACAAAGAATGTTACAAGCATATTTATCGGAAATTCCTGGTCATCAAACAAGAGTAATCAAAATTGATTTGGGGAAATCTCTAGAAAAAATCAACCCAAGAGCGATTTGTAAAAGACTAATAGCTCCTGTAGAAATCAAACGGGGGATTAGGTCACAATGTGTTTCTGTGGAGAAATCGGAACTGATAACCTCCTTACTGGCTAATATTTTCCTCAAGGAAATAGAAAATATAGGAAAACTAGTTTGGTATGGGAGGGAAATAATGATTATCCTCCAACCTCAGGATCACCCAGAAACAATACTTGACACTATTCGTCACTCCCTGGCAAAAGATGGAATAGAACTAGCTACGGAAGAAACTGAACTAATTGCAGCGACAGATGGGTTTGATTTTCTCACTTGGCATTTTCAAGTGCAAAAAAACGGAAAGTTAAGATGTGTCCCCGGACTAAAAGACTTCCAAGCTTTTCGCCAGAAAGTGAAACACATAGTCAACAACTCGAATTATGGAGCTACTATCAAGGCACAGAAATTGAGCTTGATCGTAGGGGAGTGGAGAAATTACCATCGCCATTGCAACATGGATGGGGCGAAATTTTCCCTCTACCATATAAAATACAGAGCTTTCAAGGTGTTTAATCGGGAAACAAAACAAAACCGACAAATCAGTCAGCAACTGATAAATAAGGCGTTTCCACGAGTGAACTCTGGTCAAAACTCTACCCTTTCTAACACTCCAGGCAAAAGCTATAGCTAAGAACATCGGAAGCTGGGTGCGGTGAAAATCGCACGCCCAGATTTAAACGAGAGGTGCGAAGGATAATACCCTCCATCGACTCAACCAAAACATGAAGGTTCTACAGTTTTAGTCACTGTACCCGACTTACTTAAACCAGGTGAAGGTAAACTATTGAGGGAAATGGGTTATGCAGAAAAAATGCCAGTAGCTGGAACCTATAAGATGGGTAACGATGGTGCATTAACTCTGATCACAGAGTATGAAACCATGTCCTCAGAAGAACGACTATGGTTTGCTAGTCCTAATTTACGGATGCGTGTGGGAGTACTTAAACGTTTTGGGGGTTTTAGTATGGCTTCCTTTACTTCCGAAATTCGTATGGGTAGCACTGCTGCATCTCAAGCAGCTATGGAGCAAGCTAGTAAAGCTAAGTAAAGATTAGCTCATAGTTAGTGATATAAAAACATCAAGCCAAACTTAGGCTTAATCACTAAGGTGCTTTTATAGCACCTCCCTTTTAAATATAATGGGGACTATGACCTTTTTTTGATAGAATCAATAGTAGTTTTTGCAAAGGTAGTAGTCTAAATGTCAGGTACCACTGGAGAACGTCCATTTTCGGACATTGTAACCAGTATTCGTTACTGGGTAATTCATAGCATCACCATACCCGCTTTATTTGTCGCTGGGTGGTTGTTTGTCAGCACAGGTCTAGCTTATGATATATTTGGTACGCCTCGTCCTAATGAGTATTTTACTCAACTGCGTCAAGAAGTACCAATTGTTAGCAACCGTTATGAAGCTAAGAAACAAGTAGAAACATTTATCGCAAAGTAATTTAAGAACATGGCTACCAGCAATAACGTCAATCAACCTGTTACTTATCCAATTTTTACGGTGAGATGGCTAGCAGTTCACACCCTCGGTGTGCCAACTGTCTTCTTCTTGGGTGCGATCGCAGCAATGCAGTTTATTCAACGCTAGGAGTAAATCATGGAAAGAACGCCTAATCCTAATCAACAACCTGTTGAACTAAACCGTACTTCTTTATACCTAGGACTGTTATTAATTTTCGTTCTAGGGATTCTATTTTCCAGTTACTTCTTTAACTAACTGTTAACGAGCTGGAAAGATGACTGCTAATTTTTTGTTGATTTGTTAAGGGAGGAGAAAACCATGTCTGGAGGCGGGAGAATTCCCCTGTGGGTTGTTGCCACAATCGCTGGTTTAGGTGTAATTACTGTTGTAGGTATTTTCTTTTACGGAGCCTACGCCGGACTTGGTTCTTCATTGTAATCAAAACCTGATCCGCATTTTTGTCTGATGAGCTGAATAAGCAACATTAAACCGTCCATCTGTTGTGGATGGACGGTTAATTTGTTAGTTTTTTTATGCCTTATAGCCAGGTAGACAGAACGCCTAGCAGCCCATCAACCCTGTTTTAAACGTTTTGTCTAAGGCTATAATAAGCACCTGTATTTCTTTTCTCAAGTTGACTCTTAACCGAATCAAATCTTGCAGCTAACTGTTCAGTTTCTTTACTACTCATATTATTGTCAATAGCCACAAGCATTGTATTTTCTTCTTGGCGAATATGATTGGTAACATGGTCCCAAATTTCTCTAAGTCTATTTTTAAATTCTGGTGTGCTAGGACTAATCAATCTCAGTTCTTCCCACCAGGGAATCCAAAGAGCGTGTTGGTCGTATAGTTGTTGAGTATTTTCTTCCCCATAAAACCCACGGACTCGTGGATAAACCACTTCCTCTTCAGCGGCTATATGAACAGTGAGAAGCTGATTAATTTTTGCAAAACATTCCTGAATTTTTTGGGAGTCATTGCTTTGCATTAAGTCTGTAAACAACATATTCAACTGATTGTGATCTTGGCGGATAGCATCTTGGATAGTAGCTTTTTCCCTTTCATGACCGGGGGCACCACCAACCGCACCAGTAATTGCAGCGATTGCATCTTGAACCCGAGACCAGATACCCTGGTCTGCGTCTTGTCCTGTTAGTTCTCGGACACCAAGGATTTCTAAAATTCCCTTCAACTGTTCTTGGTGCGTACGATTTTCAGAATTAATGGCACTTAAAGGTCTAATTGCTACCATGATATCAGCGCCAACCTTCTGAGCGGCTTTATGAATTGTCATTCCGTTCATCACCTGTTGATGCTTTAACAGTTCATGTTGAAAGACCTTATCAAAGAAACTGAGTTCTTCACTTGCCATTAGTTGACGAACCTTTTCAACCATTTGCAGCACCGTGGGTTCAGCATTTTTTTCCAGACCAAATTGGTCAACCACAGTATTAAGAAGGGCTAGGTTTTTCCGGTCATCATCTAGCATTCTGCGAATAATTCCTGCTATTTCGCCGTCGGTACATTCCAGCAAAAATCTTTCC
The DNA here is from genome assembly GCF_001432185.1 of Cylindrospermopsis sp. CR12. NCBI lineage: Bacteria > Bacillati > Cyanobacteriota > Cyanophyceae > Nostocales > Aphanizomenonaceae > Cylindrospermopsis > Cylindrospermopsis sp. CR12. The sequence goes on from NZ_LMVE01000107.1 coordinate 45,203, forward strand.
TCGTTATCCAGTAATAACTGTTGGAGTAATTTCATATCACCCAGTTTTACCGCCATGGAATTCTTTTTAGTGTCATCTAAAACCGCCACCATTGGAATTTGCCCTCGTTAGGTTTATTGAATCTAACCTAAGTTTTGCTCAGCACTTAATATTTTCCATCTTTCTGATGAAATAATACCTATTATCCCAAGGGGGAAAAAAATCAATCTGCCATAATTTCAGTATCTAACTTTGGGGAGATTGTGTTGTGCGATCGGATTTATTTCTATGAGAATTGTCCACGGATAAAGAATATAAAAATATTTGGTGAGAAAGGAGAAGATATCAAAACAGAAGACGCAGAATGTAAAGTTTATTGAGATAGGAAGGCTTCTATTCCAGCTTTAAAGCAGTTAAAACTTGGAGAGTAATTTTGATCTGGGTTCATATTGATTTTTTAATTTCTTACAATCATCATTGTCTTGATCCACTAATACAATAATCCGTACGTTTTCTCCTTTGCTGATGCGATCGCCATAGGCAGATAAACGTTGGCTCAGTAACTTAAGTAGTTTTGATTTACTCCCATATATGTCAGCAGTTTCAACTAGATAGAGAAAAATTGGATGATAAAGAAATGAATATTCTCCAGATCTACCAGAGATTGATAGTTTCCAATAAACTAGGAGACATGAACAAAATAATAAACCTAAAAATTACCTTATTTAATCGTTTCAACTTACCTATATCTTGCGTCATTTTCACCCTACTTGGGTCGTCAATAGGAATCAATATGCGACCGAAAATCAAATATAGTAGCTTTAGCCTTACGTTGCTAATTATTGGAGCAATAAAGGTCTTTGAAGCTATAATTAACGCTTTAATTATTCAAAGGTATGTCCCAGTATTTGCCATCTTCTCGCCTAATATACTTGGACTTGGTATAAGTCTTTATTTGTTGTCAAGACGCTAATCACAAAAATAAGCCCTCTAACGACTCTAACGACCAATTTTTATGCGATCGCATTTACGACCATATCTAAACACGGTAGCTTAGGTAGATTTTTTTAGTGAGCGATCGCTGATTTTGTGGTACGTTATATTTCACAATAACATTTCCTTTTTTTAATGGTGATGCATGAAACCCAACACCCCCATGGGTTATGCTACCCCTAACCCATCCTACAAATAATTGTGCCTCTCTACTTAGTGGGAGGAATTTATAGCCTTAGGCAGAATCATTGCATGAAGTGTAAACAAAAGCACTTTAATATATCAGAAGTTACCTCCGCATCTATCCTAGGGTAGATCTTTAACCTTAAACGCTGGAACGAATACAAAAAGTTTATATGCGATTACATACTACATCTAATAAAATAATCTCTTGCATTCAAATATAATCCATTATGCTTAAGAGCCCATTACGTTATCCTGGTGGTAAACAAAAGGCAATTTCTCAAATTGCTCACTACCTACCTCCTAAATTTAAAGAGTTCCGCGAACCCTTTGTTGGGGGAGGTTCCATATTCTTTTATGTCTTGCAAAATCACCGTCATATACCCTGTTGGATCAATGACCTCAACCCCGAACTATATTACTTCTGGGCCATGGTCAAAACTAATCTACCACAGTTAGTCGAGTCCGTGTGGAAAGTAAAAAAACAGACAACAGATGGACATGCCCTGTTTAAATCTCTCTCCCTAGCTCCTACAAGTAAAATGAGTCCACTGGAGCGAGCTGTCCGATTTTTCGTTCTTAACCGAATTACCTTTTCGGGGACAATTGAAAGCGGAGGTTATAGCAATGCTTCTTTCAACAGTCGCTTTACAGACTCTTCTATTGAGCGGTTAGCAGCACTGGATAGTTGTTTTACTAATACCCACGTGACCAATTATGACTACAGTATCCTACTGACTGAACCAGGAGACGATGTATTTATATTTCTAGATCCACCTTATTTCACCAATACTAAATCTAGGCTTTATGGTAAAAAAGGGGATTTGCATACGTGTTTTGACCATTCTCGCTTTGCTAACCTGATGAAAGAATGCCCACATAAATGGTTAATTACCTACGATAATTGCGAACAGGTGCGACACAATTTTTCTTTTGCTCATATTTATGAGTGGGAGTTGCAATACGGAATGAATAACTACAAACAGAATAAAGCAGACAAGGGCAAGGAATTATTCATCACTAACTATCCATATATATCCAGTTTATAGACCTATGATACTAGAGGAGGAAGAATGCACTTTGTAGTTGGGGAAACTTCTTCAACAAGCTCGCAAGCAGCGGGGAATGACTCAAGAATTTGGTAGTTTTAGACTAAATCAAGTAATGCTATTATGTATATTATGTAATTAATTATTCTATCCTACCCTAGCTAAATGCTAAATCTTCCTGTCCCTTCCACCTTGCTCTATTCCATCCCATTCGCTGCGGTCACGATTTATCTTCCGTATCTACTAGTAGCTTATGCTAGGGTGAAAGTGGGTTATGACTTGTCCGCTCCCCGTTCTATGTTTGATAAGTTACCACAATATGCACGGAGAGCTACCTGGGCCCATCAGAATTGTTTTGAATCCTTCATGATTTATGCTCCTGCAGCTCTGATGGCCTATGTGACGGGAGTAGATTCTCAATTAGCACTATACGCTGCGATCGCCTATGTGACAGCACGGGTTCTCTTTTCAGTTTTCTACATACTGAATATACCCATTCTTCGCTCCCTGATGTTCGGAGTTGGTTCTGCTTGTATTATTAATCTTTTTGTCCTCAGTATTTTGAAAGCAAATACTTAGGCTATTTTTGACAAACAGAAACCCCCTAGTTTTTGGCTAGGGTGGATTAACTAATTATTTGTTGAGTTTGTGATTTTTACCAACCAGCTTCAGCTTGCTCCATAACATAAGCTGCTACATCGGCAATTTGTTCAGCGCTTAATTTACCTTTGAACTTAGGCATACTGTTTTTACCGTTTGTAACTTGAGCAATAATAGCATCTTGGGAATACAAATTGTACTCTTCTAGATCTGCTTTGCTCAAGGTTTTAGCAGCATTAGCTAGGTTTTTACCACCAGCATGACACTGGGCACAATTAGCTTGAAATACCGCTGCTCCAGCTGCTGTATCTGCTGCTATAGCAGGACTACCGAAAGCAAGGGTCAAGATGGCAATGGATAACATCAATACGGCAATAATCTTTTTCATTTTGTAGTCTCTCTACCATAGTTCATCTTTTAATATTCTGTTTGATGAGTTGAATATAAACTGTAAATGTTGAACTGAATATTTGACAAAATATATTTTTTGTTTTTCTTTAAGGAATCTATGTTAAATATTAAATATTAAATCCCCGGTGATAAAAACCGGGGGAGGAAGAATTTAAAATCAAATTAGCCAACCTTTTAAACGTTTAGCAATGTGAGGACGACGCAATTTTCGCATGGCTTTACTTTGAATTTGACGCACCCGCTCGCGAGAAAGATTAAACATATTTCCTACTTCTTCTAGGGTGCAAGGTTCACTGGTTGTTAATCCATAACGCAGGGAAATTACGTCCTTTTCCCTAGGGGTAAGTACATCACCTAAAACTTCCCATATCTCCTGACGCATCATGTTTTCATTCATTTTAGCTTCTGGAGATTGGTTGTCCTCATCTTCTAATAAGTCCATTAATTCCGTATCTTCCTCCTTACCCACGCGATGGTTTAAAGAAAGTGCTTGACGACGCAATTGTTGTAACTGACGAAGTTGTTGAACAGTCATTTCCAAAAATTCCGCCATTTCTACTTCTGTTGGGTTACGCGCAAATTTCTGTTTCAGTTCTCTTTGAGCTTTTTTCAGCTTGTTGAGTTTTTCTACAATGTGAATTGGTAGCCTAATAGTTCTTGCATCATTAGCTATTGCCCGTGTAATGGCTTGCCTAATCCACCAATAAGCATAAGTGGAGAATTTATATCCCTTATCGGGATCAAACTTCTCTGTGGCACGATTTAGCCCCATTGCTCCTTCTTGAATTAAGTCTAGAAAGGGCACTCCCCGATTTAAATATCGTTTAGCAATAGATACTACCAATCTCAGATTAGAGCGAATCATTTTCCGCTTTGCCACTCTTCCCTGATACAGTCGGCTTTCTAATTGTTTTTCATTCAGATCAAACTTGCTTGCTACTTCACTTTTACTAACACTGTGACCTAGTTGCTCTTCTAAAGCAGCTTGTAAATCCTTAACTTCTTCTAAGAATCTTACTCGACGTGCTAACTCCACTTCCTCATCGGGTTTGAGTAGGGGGTAACGGGCCATTTCCTTAAAAAAGGCTCCCACAGCATCATCATGTTCTGTCTTATTATATCCCGAGGGACGAGCTGCACCCATTTCATCCCCATCTCGTTCATCTGATTCCAAACTCTCCAAAATTGAGGAGTCTTCAAATACTACCGCTTCTAAATTATCCAGATTATCCAGTGATGGTTCTTCCTGTTCCACAGCGTTATCCAGTATTTCCATTCTTCCCAATTCAGAAAGATTCATGGGTTCCTTTCGGGATAGTTGCTTTGTTTGGTACATAATTAGTTGACGGTTGCTCATTTGATAATAGTTAGTTTTCTGTCAGTATTCAGCTGACCGTGGTCAGCTACTTTCCCTGCTTGCAGCTAATAATTCTGATCCGATCATTCATTTAGGCATTTAATAATAATTCTCACTCCTAATTGCTCATTTTTGCTCCTGAACTCTTATTTGTTTCCTATTTATATCCATAGCAACTCTCAATGATTGACGAAACTTTTATGTTCTTGCTCCCTATTCCCCTTATTTTTATTCGGTAACAAGGGATAAGCTAATATGAGATTGCTATAGTTTCGACTTGTATTGTTTAGACACTTGGGCAACCATGGTTACGCTAAAGAATTACTCATAAATTACTCATATCCCTAATCTTCTTTATTCTGCGCAAAATGTCCCGGGACATAATCAATGTTAACAGAAATAGCAATGCCATCTGCAATACTTATAGGTTGAATTTTCATGTAGTTTCATCTGTTTTCATCAGTTTAGTGTGGTTTTTTAGGATTTACATGCAGTCAATTTAAGTCTACTAAATAATCCAAATTACAGAAATCATGACTTCCAATCCGGACAATATTCATTGACCAAAGCATGTCACATAAAAAAAACCTGCATATCTATCAAGAGGTGGAAAAACCATATTACTTATTGGGTAAATAAAAGATAAACCAAAAGTAAACAAAAAGTAAATAAAAAGTAGATCAAAAACAACAAAATTGAAGATTTAATATTTAATATACTCATTTTTATGTAGTGAGGATTCAATTTTTATTAAACATGATATGGAGTCTAAGGTAGAAATTAATTCGGTGATTCAACCGTATATCATCGAGATTATCAAGTATTATGAGTGAAAAAAGTATTGCCAAATACTGTTTACCCGTAGTAAACTAGAAGGTGGCATATAGGTAGTCCCAGGGGTTTTACCCTAAGATGATCCAACTCCATATCCATTGAAAAAGCCGAAAATTATGTATATTCAGGAATCTCGGGCATTAACTTTATTTTCTCTTGTGGCGGCCGAACCTAAGGAAACATACAAAACCACAACAAACCCTTACCCATGGATTGAGGTGTTGGTAGATCTGCCAAAAATTTCACAACCTGCTAGAAACAAAAATCCGCAAAATAAATTATCCCCTCATACACTAGAGGAAAACCAGATAGTGACAGATACAATCTTAGAACAAGATATATTAAATGAAGGAGGGGAAGCAGAAGAATTAATTAAGGAAGAAACAGATTATCAAGATTTATTGATCTATCAAATACCAGAAAACTTAAACATTAACCCAGGAGATATTTTAACTGTCCCCTGGGGAACACAACAATTGGGAGCAATAGCAATTCGCTTACTATCTCAACTACCACCAGGAATACCACTAGAAAAAGTTAGGGAGGTAAAAGATGTAGTTAGCAAAGAATTTTTCCCTCGGACTTATTGGGAATTACTCGGTCGTATTGCTACGTATTACTATACACCCTTGATTAAAGTAATTCGGGTGGCATTACCACCAGGAATATTAGAGCGATCGCAAAGTCGTCTGCGGCTAAAATCGGAAAATATCCCCCCAGGAGGGGAAGAATTTTTACGTTCCCAAGCTGCTCGGGAAATTCTGAAAATATTGCAGTCCCAACCTGATGGGGACTACAGTTTTCAGTATCTCAAGCGTCAGGTACGGGGTTTTGACAGGGGTAAAAAACAATTACTAGATAGAAATTGGGTGGAAAGTTACTTTAAACTCACACAATCAAAGCCACATACCCAATTAGCAGTTACTTTGGTGGATCCTGGAAGAGAATTGAATTTGACCAAACGACAACGGGAAATTTTAAACCTCTTGGCAGATCACGGGGGGGAGTTATGGTTAACAGCGTGTGTGGAAGTTTGTAAGACCACGCCGCCCACATTAAGATTGTTGGAAAGACTAGGTTGTGTGGTAATTGAAGAGCGGGAAAGATTACGTAGGGAACAAGGGCCAAAAATGGGTAAGGACCAAGCTAAAACCCTAACCCCGGATCAATCTCAAGCTCTACAAACTATTATAGCAGCAAAGGGGTTTAATAAAATTTTATTACATGGAGTCACGGGTTCAGGAAAAACAGAAGTATATCTACAAGCGATCGCCCCTTTGCTGCGGGAGGGAAAATCCGCTCTGGTGTTAGTACCGGAAATTGGATTGACACCCCAACTAACGGATAGATTTCGGGCTCGGTTTGGGGATAAGGTTCAGGTCTACCATAGCAACCTTTCCCGAGGGGAGCGCTATGACACTTGGCGGCAAATGTTTACTGGTAGCTCTCAAGTTGTGATTGGAACTAGAAGCGCCATTTTCTCTCCCTTACCTAAATTGGGAATAATTATTTTAGACGAAGAACATGATAGTAGTTTTAAACAAGACTCTCGAATTCCTACCTATCATGCGCGCACGGTAGCCCAGTGGCGTGCAGAACTGGAAAATTGCCCCCTGATTTTGGGATCAGCTACTCCCTCCCTAGAAACCTGGGTGGATGTTACATCACCCCCTTCTCCAACTCATCATCAATATCTATCTCTTCCTCAACGCATCAATTCTAGACCTCTACCACCAATAGAAATTGTGGATATGCGTCAAGAATTGAAACAGGGAAATCGCTCTATGTTTAGTAGAACCTTAGAACAAGCATTACAAGAATTAAAAGGTAAAGGACAACAGGGAATATTATTTATCCACCGCCGGGGACATAGTACATTTGTTTCTTGTCGCAGTTGTGGATATGTTTTAGAGTGTCCTAACTGTGATGTTTCCTTAGCTTATCATCATCTGGAAGCAGGGGGACCAGAACTATTAAAATGTCATTATTGCAATTACGGGCGATCGCACCCTAAGCTGTGTCCAGAATGTGGGTCTCCCTACCTGAAATTTTTTGGTAGTGGGACTCAGAAAATAGTGCAGGAACTAAATCGACAATTTCCGGATTTGCAAGTAATTCGCTTTGATAGCGACACTACTCGCAATAAGGGATCCCACCGCAAACTATTAGATCAGTTTGCTAAAGGTGAAGCGGATCTATTAGTAGGTACGCAGATGCTCACAAAAGGGTTAGATTTACCCCAGGTGACCTTAGTAGGGGTGGTAGCAGCGGATGGACTACTACATTTATCAGATTACAGAGCAAGTGAACGAGCTTTTCAAACTTTAACCCAGGTTGCGGGGAGAGCGGGAAGGGGGGAAGAATCAGGGAGGGTGATTATTCAGACTTACACACCAGAACATGCTGTGATTGCTGCGGTACAAAACCATGACTACCAGTCCTTTTGCCGTGCTGAATTGACTCAAAGAGAGGCTTTAAGTTATCCCCCCTGTGGGAGGCTAATCTTATTGAGATTAACCAGTTTAGATCCTATACAAGTACAGAATACGGCCCAACTCATTGCCACAACTTTCATTGATCAACCAGGACTGGATATACTAGGACCAGCTCCAGCTAGTATTTTAAGGGTGGCTAATCGTTATCGTTGGCAGATATTATTAAAATTTACCCCCCATATCCTACCACAAATACCAGACTGGGGACAAATTTTTCAACTGTGTCCACCGGGTGTTAGTCTTACAATTGATGTAGACCCTCTTAATATAATCTAAAATTCCCTCCCTGGTGGAGTTGATTGAGAAAGATACCAGCTTAAAAAATCCATAAATATCCAGAAAGTAGTAAAACAGTAATGATTGATTAATGGAAACACATTTAGAAATACGGTCAAAAATACGGTCAAAGATAAGTTCAAAAATACGTAGTTATGCAAAGTATCTTACAAATCGTTATCATTCTGGGAATTGTCGTACTAATTACTCCTATCTTGGGTAAGTACATAGCCAGTGTTTTTCTAGAGCAGTCAACAATCTTAGATAGTCTGCTCAATCCCATAGAAAAGATTATATATGTGATCTGTGGAGTCAATAAAAAACAGCAGATGACTGTGGGACAGTATATTAAATCTGTTCTTGTCAGTAACCTCATTATGGGAATAAGCGCATATATTCTTATCTCATTTCAGCAACTGCTGCCTTGGAACCCCAACAATCTAAATGCACCAAGATGGGACACAATATTACACACCGCCATATCCTTCCTAACCAATACTAATCAGCAACACTACACACCAGAAACAACACTGAGCCATTTTAGTCAAACAGCAGCACTAGGGTTTTTAATGTTCACCTCAGCAGCTACTGGATTAACAGTGGGAATAGCATTTATTAGGGGATTAACCGGAAGAAGCCTGGGTAATTTTTACATTGATCTTATCCGTGCCATCACCAGAATCTTATTACCCATAAGCATAATTGGAGCGATCGCCCTGGTAGCATTAGGAGTGCCAGAAACGCTAGAGGGAACATTGGTAGTCAAGACATTGGAAGGGAGAAGCCAATATATACCGAGGGGTCCAGTTGCTTCCTTTGAGATGATCAAAATGATAGGACAAAATGGAGGGGGCTTTTTTGCTGCCAACTCAGCCCATCCCTTTGAAAACCCGAACAGTGTTTCCAATCTAATAGAAACCATAGCCATGATTATCATACCAGCATCGCTCATACATAGCTACGGGGTATTTGCCAACAATTTGAAACAAAGTTGGTTACTATTTTGGATGGTATTCCTAATATTTGTGATTTTTATCTGGGTGACAGTGACAGGTGAAATGCAGGGAAATTACTTAGCCAACCAAATCATAGGTATAGAAATACCCAATTTGGAGGGTAAAGAAATGAGATTTGGAGTAGGAGAAACCGCAATATGGGCGGTGATCACATCTACTACCATGACTGGAGCAGCGAACGGGATGCTGGATTCATTTATGCCCCAGGGGATATTTTGTAACCTATCAAGCCTATTTCTCCAAATGGTTTGGGGTGGACAGGGAACAGGTACGGCTAACCTATTCATTTATTTAATCCTGACTGTATTTATCACAGGCCTAATGGTGGGAAAGACACCGGAATTTTTGGGGCGTAAAATTGGACAGCGGGAAATATTTTTGGCCAGCGCGATCCTATTGATTCACCCCATTATCATTTTAGTTCCCAGTGCCATTGCTTTGGCCTACCCTAACTCCCTGTCAGGAATTAGTAACCCAGGATTTCATGGTATTTCCCAAGTAGTTTATGAATATGCTTCAGCTGCAGCTAATAATGGTTCAGGACTGGAGGGACTACAAGATAATACATTATGGTGGAATCTAAGCAGTAGTTTAACCATTTTACTGGGGCGTTACGTTCCCATCATAGCCATGTTGCTATTAGCCAGCAGTATGTCTAGCAAATCAACAGTTCCCCAAACCCGTGGTACATTGAGAACTGATTCGGTAATGTTTATCAGCATTACAGCCTGTTTAACCATGATTTTAACCCTACTTACCTTTTTCCCCGTTCTAGTCTTGGGTCCGGTGGCGGAGGGCTTAAATCTGGTCTCTGGAAACTGATTAATCCATTAAGCCCAACTCCCTACCTATGAACTCCGTTGCAACTAGACGCAAGCAAAGATCCTCCCATTCCCGAACTAAGAGTGGAGGTTTGAATCGCCAAAAATCGCGATTTAGCGATTTAGCGATTTACACTCAAGCAATTGGGGATACCATAATCAAGTTATCCCCGCAATATGCCATCAAAAATCCTATCATGTTTTTAGTGTGGTTAGGAACAATCATCACCCTAATAGCCACAATTTATCCGCCTGCATTGGGAACGGTTAATCAAACCAATCCTCGATTATTCAATGGTTTAGTGACCACAATTTTATTTGCCACGGTTATTTTTGCCAATTTTGCCGAATCTTTGGCGCAGGGAAGAGGTAAAGCTCAGGCTAATGCTTTACGAAGAAGCAGAAAAGAAACCACAGCTAAGAAAATTGACCCTGATGGCACTATTACCGAAACCCCTTCAACCCAGCTGAAAAAAGGTGATACGGTTTATGTGTCAGCTGGTGATATGATCCCCGCTGATGGTGAGGTAATTATGGGTGTAGCCTCGGTAGATGAATCAGCTATCACTGGTGAATCCGCCCCAGTCCTCAAGGAATGCGGTTCAGATGTGGCCAGTTCCGTCACTGGGGGTACACGGATTATTTCCGATGAGTTGATTATCCGCATTACAGCTGATCCTGGTAAAGGATTCATTGACAGGATGATTGATTTAGTGGAGGGGGCCCAACGGCGCAAAACGCCCAATGAAATTGCTTTGACCATTCTGCTGTCAGTGCTGACATTAGTGTTTCTAATTGTCACAGTCACTTTACCATCATTTGCGTACTATGTCAAGTCTCCCGTTAATATCACCATACTTATTTCTCTATTGGTAGCACTCATACCTACAACTATTGGCAGTTTACTCAGTGCCATTGGCATTGCGGGTATGGACAGGGTCGCCCAGTTTAATATTATTGCCACCTCTGGACAAGCAGTAGAAGCTTGTGGTGATATTAATACGTTGATTTTAGATAAAACCGGTACAATCACTTTAGGAAACCGCCTAGCAGAGTCTTTTTTGCCTATCTGTGGACATTCAATCACGGAAATTGCCAATGTGGCATTAGCCGCCAGTATATTTGATGATACTCCTGAAGGTAAATCTATCATTAGACTGGCGGAAAAACTGGGTGCTAAATTTGATATTGATCGCCGGTTAGCTCAGGGAGTGGAGTTCTCGGCCAAAACCCGCATGAGTGGAACTAATTTACCGGGTGGTCATGAAGCGAGAAAAGGTGCTGTGGAGGCGATAAAGGCTTTTGTTCGTTCCCGTAATGGTCAACATACCCCAGAATTGGAGACTGCATATCAACAAGTATCCCGCCAGGGAGGCACACCTTTAGCGGTTTGTCTGGACGATAAGGTATATGGTGTTATTTATCTGAAAGATATAGTCAAACCTGCTATTCGTGAGCGATTTGACCAACTGCGACGGATGGGGGTGCGCACGGTGATGTTAACCGGAGATAACCATATTACGGCTGAGGTAATTGCTAAAGAAGCAGGAGTGGATGAGTTCATAGCTGAAGCAAGTCCAGAAGATAAAATTCATGTCATTCGCTCAGAACAAGCTCAGGGTAAACTGGTAGCTATGACTGGAGATGGTACTAATGATGCTCCCGCTTTGGCACAAGCGGATGTGGGTGTAGCTATGAATACTGGAACCCAGGCAGCTAAGGAGGCTGCCAATATGGTAGATCTGGATTCTGACCCCACAAAACTTATTGATATTATCGCCATTGGTAAGCAATTATTAATTACCCGTGGTGCTTTAACTACCTTTTCTATTGCCAATGACATTGCCAAGTATTTCACTATTATTCCGGTAATTTTTGCTACTGCTAATCTGCAAAGCTTAAATGTTATGAGATTAACTAGTGTCAACTCAGCAGTTTTATCAGCCCTGACCTATAATGCTCTGATTATTCCTGCTTTAATTCCTTTAGCATTAAAGGGGGTGAAGTTTAGACCTTTGACAGCTAATCAGCTCTTGCAACGGAATATCTTAATTTATGGTGTGGGAGGAGTAATTGCTCCTTTTATTGCTATTAAACTTCTAGATCTGATTTTTACCTTTGTGGGTTTAGCTTAATTATGATGGCATTTATCAAAGAGATTTTTCGCGGGATACGAGTACTTGTATTAATATGGATATTAACTGCAATTATCTATCCTTTGGGAATATTGAACTTAGGTCAGTGGGTTTTTCCTTTTACGGCTAATGGTAGTATTTTGTTCAATATTAAAGCCGAACCAATGGGTTCCTTCTTAATTGGTCAAAGTTTTACATCAGAACAATATTTTCAAAGCCGTCCTAGCGCCATTAGGTACAGTCAAGGCAAAAAATCTGCTCCCTATGGTATATCTGGAGGGAGTAATCTTTCTCCTACTAATCCACAGTTGATTGATAGAATTAGTCAGGAGGTTAGCCAATTAAAAGAGGAAGACCTTAAACCCATTGCAGACCTAATTTACACTTCTGGTTCTGGTTTAGATCCCCATATTTCTTGGAAAGCAGCAAGACAGCAGTTACCAAGAGTAGCAAAAGCACGTGGTATGAAAGAAGATGAAATAGAAAGCTTAATGTATAAGTACACAGATGGCAAATTTTTAGGTATTTTTGGCGAAGCAGTGGTGAATGTTTTACGACTAAATTATGCCCTTGACCTTCAGTCTCTCAATCAGGGGGAACAATGAAGGAAATAATCCCCCCAACTCGTGTGATTGGTTTAATGAGTGGTACTTCTGTAGATGGTATAGACACCGCTTTAGTGGAAATATCTGGTGGAGACTTAGACCTGAAGGTGGAATTGTTGGCGGGGGAAACTTACCCCTATCCACCCCAACTACGGACTAAAATCCTCTCCATCTGTGGGGGAGAACAAATTTCCATGCTGGAGCTGGCTACTATTGATGATCAAATAGCCACGGTTTTTGCCCAGGCGGCCCAACATATTCAGGTTGGTTACCCCCCCGCTACTCTCATTGGTTCTCATGGTCAGACGGTTTACCACAGACCCACAGGAGAGGAAAATCACGTCCCCCTAGGTTATAGTTTACAGCTAGGTCGGGGTGCTGTTATTGCTCGCCTCACTGGTATTACTACTGTTAGTAATTTTCGTGTGGCTGATATTGCAGTCGGTGGTCATGGAGCACCCTTAGTCCCTAGGGTTGATGCTTTTCTCTTGAGTCATCTTCAGGAGGTTCGCTGTATTCAAAATATTGGTGGTATTGGTAATGTTACTTATCTACCTCCACGCTCTGATGGTTGGCTAGACAAAATCATGGGTTGGGATACAGGTCCAGGAAATAGTTTGTTAGATTTAGCTGTGTCTCATTTTACTAATGGTCAAAAAACTTATGATCAAAATGGGGCCTGGGCAGCTAGTGGTTCTCCTTGTTATCCATTGGTTAAACAGTGGTTGAGTCAAGACTATTTCTATTTACGCCCTCCTAAGTCCACTGGTAGAGAGCTGTTCGGTGTTGACTACTTTTATCAGTGTTTGCGAGATTGTAATCACTATGATTTATCTATTCCAGACGTGTTAGCAACAGTTACTGAACTAACAGCAGCCTCTATTGTTCAAAGTTACCGTGAGTTTTTACCGCAAATGCCACAACAAGTCCTATTGTGTGGTGGCGGAGGTCGCAATCTCTATCTGAAAAAACGACTGGAGGTATTGCTGGATTCAATACCAGTTACCACCACAGATGTCATGGGATTAAGCTCAGCTTTTAAGGAGGCGATCGCCTTTGCTGTGTTAGCTTACTGGAAACATTTAGGGATTCCTGGAAATTTGCCGGTTGCTACAGGAGCACAGCGGGAGGTTGTTCTAGGAGAAACTCATGGTCTGTAAAGTTTTATGAACAAAATGTGTTAACGAATGGGAATTATAGTTTTATAGAGTGGGGGACGGGTTAGGAAACAGTCCCAGGGCGAAAGTCAAAAGCCGAGACCGGTTTGAGTGCAAGTTAAAGTTAGGTCTTGGTCTCGACAAATTCTCCTACGCCATGGAGCCTAAATCCAATCCCCACTGGTGCTTGAGTAGTTCCTTATAGGTGGCTTCTCTCACTACCATCTGCTCGTAGAGTTTCACGAGGAACTCTTGGGCCTGTTCGTGACTCATTTCTTTGACCTGGCTGGCAAAGGAGTAAATGTTGAATTGCTGTTCTAAGGAAAGCTGTATTGGTTGATTCATGGCTAAAACCTAAAGAGCAATTAGTAATGGTGGTATGGGCGGTGAACCAGCTTTTCGGTTGGTTCGGTTTTGGTCTGTCACTTGTTAAGAAAGATAACAGTTATTTGACAAATTGCCCAGTGTTATATATTTCGGGTTTCCGATCTACCATCGGGATAGTCGGTTGGGGGATTGGGTGTATAAGTTATATTAAAGGACTAACGTTTAGGTCAAACAAACCCGTCGGGTGATGGGTTTGAACATATTTCTAGCAGGTTAACTGGGGAAAAAATGCTCGAATTGAACATTTCCTGGATTATTCTTGTTTTTCAGCAGCAACCAAGATAACAGTGATGTTGTCCTTACCGCCATTGGCTTTAGCTGCTTCCACCAGGGATGAAGCTGTTTGCTCTAAATCTGGGTTCTGGTACAGCTGAAAAATTTGTTCGTCCAGTAGTTCCTCGGTTAATCCATCGCTACATAAAAGCAGGCGATCGCCTGGGTTAACATCAAAGGGGTAAATTTCTGGGTCGCTGAGATCTGGTCTTCCTAAGCAGCGTGAGAGGACGTGGCGATAGGGATGGGAGCGAGCTTCTTCGGGACTAATCTCGCCTGTTTCTATGGCTTTAGCGACCCAGGTATGGTCTTGAGTGATTTGGCAAAGTTGAGAGTTTGTCAAGCGATATAAGCGAGAATCCCCCAGGTGGGCACAGATGGGGGGTTCAGGGGAACGGAAAACTACAACCACGACTGTGGTTCCCATGTCGGAACGTTCCGGGTGGGAAAGTTGGTCTTGTAAGATGGAATTATTGGCTTGGGATATAGCCAATCTTAATAAAGACTGGGTATTTTCGGGGGAGTCCCATTGGTTTGTTAAATAGGCTTGAATTTCTTGAATGGCAATTCGACTAGCTTCCTCCCCTCCAGCATGACCTCCCATACCATCAGCAACGATAAAAAAACGTCCATCAGGGTCTATATAGTAAGCATCTTGATTATGAGAACGAATAAGTCCGGTATCGGTTGCACCGGTAAAGTTAAGTTTCATAGTTTTTTCAAGTATTTGAGATATTTGAAATGTGTGTTATCAAAATATGTGTAATCACTAGTACTTCTGATCATAACGATCAAGACGGGAGACTAGACGCAAGAAAATGAAAGAGATACCAGTAACTATTAAACCTGCTATTGCAGCTAACCAGTAAAATCTATTGACTAATAGGATAGTAGCTGAAATAGTAAAAGCACTGATGATTAGCGCATAACTAATTCCCATTTGAATATTACTTTGTCGTCTTAATAGACGCTCAGTTTCTAGGGCACGCACTCGCAACCGAATATCCCCTCGTTCCAGCTTCTCTAGGGTATCTTCTAAACGGCGGGGCAACCCTAATGCGGTACTACTAACCTGTACCGCTTGACGACTCAACTCATTTAAAAAAGTGTTTGCTTGACTAGCACCATTATTGTTATTCATAAGCTCCATTGCATAAGGCTGGGCAACTTCCATAAAATTAAATTCCGGGTCTAGACCCTTTCCTACCCCTTCTAAAGTAGAAAAAGCTCGCATGACAAAGGTAAAAGTGGCTGGGAAGCGAAATGGCTGATTGTAGGCAATTTCATACAAGTCCTCACTGATGGTAGCCACGGATTGGTTTTCAAAGGGTTTGTCCATAAAATTGTCCAACATATACTGGACAGAACGTCGCACAGGACCTATATCCTCCACCGGAGCGATCGCACCCAAATTAATTAATGATTGTACTACGCGGTCACCATCTTTTTGAGCAATGCCAAATAAGGTTTCCATTAGTCCTTCTCGAACATTGGACTTAATAGTGCCCATCATGCCAAAGTCGTAGAAAATTAAGGCTCCATCCGGACTTACCGCCAAATTACCAGGGTGGGGATCAGCGTGGAAAAAGCCATTATTCAATAACTGGTGTAAATATGCCTGAGCTCCATAACGAGCGATCGCCTTTCTATCCACACCTGCAGCTTCCAATGCTTCATACTGACTCACTTTAATGCCAGGAACATATTCCAAAGTAATGATTTTAGAAGTGGTATAGCGCCAATATACCCTAGGGACCTTCACCCAGTTGTAGGAGCGAAAGTTGCGCCTAAAAGTATCCGCATTGCGTCCCTCATTGAGATAATCAATTTCCTCCCAAAGAATGCGACAGCACTCCTCATAAATACCCATCCAATCTCTTCCTCTTCCCCACTCAGGATGATTTTGAAAATAGTGAGCAATACCTTTAAGGATTTGTAAATCAATTTCAAAGAGTTTTTTCAGTCCTGGTCGTTGTACCTTAACTACTACGGTTTCCCCCGAGTGAAGTTCAGCCTTGTGAACTTGACCTAAACTAGCAGCAGCAAGAGGTATGGGTTCAAAACTGGCAAACAGTTCAGTAATTGTTTTACCCAATTCCTGTTCAATGATTGTGGCCACCTGTTCGTAATCAAAAGCTGGTACGCGGTCTTGTAACTTAGACAGCTCATCCACATACTCACTAGGAAATATATCCGCACGGGTGGAAAACAACTGGCCAACCTTAATAAAAGTTGGTCCTAGATCCAAAAATGTATTTCTTACCCAGACCGCCTGGGCGTAGCGTCTAGCTGCTTGTTTTGCCTCCGTTACACCCCCAGGATAACTCCATGCCTTATTATACCGCCAAAGTTTAAACATAAAGGTCAAGACAAAAGACCAGATATCCACAAAGCGGCGTTTACTGGAGTATTTTTCCCGATTCCAACGGTAAGCCTTACCCGAATAACCTTGTTCCATATTTATTTTGTAGTTTGTTTTGTACCGTTGGGCATTAGTCATTTTACACTCCGCTTTCTCAAGAATAGCAGAATTTAATGGTTTGGTAGGGGGCAAGTTTAACAATAAAACTTCTATGTTTCGTTAAAACATGACCCACCACTAATAGTATATCAACAGACCGGACTATATCTATTTTGCCCCACTGCGATACTTTTGTAACTCAGTCCGCAACAAAGCAACTTCTGCTCGTAAATCATCAATTTCAGCTTGTAAGTCTGTTACAGTACTAGTATTGGTACTACTGGGGGTAACACCTGTTTGTGATGCTTCCGCTGCTCGACTAGCACGGGCCATCACTTCTTCTGTAAACTGGTGGAGCTGTTCTTTCATCTCAGCATCAAATTTACCCAGTTCACTTAAAGCGTCAGTCAGGGTGACCTCTAAACGCTCATTAATTACTTCTGCTATTGCTCTACCTACAAAGAAGGCTTGCACGAGATTATTACGCATAAATTTTTGTAAAGTTGTTCCGTAAAAAAATTATAACCTGTATTCAGGGGGTATTGGTGAAAAAGTCAGCAGTGAAGATTAATTGCACCAATCTGCTTTAGTTAAACGTGTATGGTTCTGAGAAAGACTGCAAAGAGCAGTCCTTAACCGCATTAAGATAGCGACGCAGCAGGAGAATTTGGGGAACATCAAATCTATAAGTAAGATTACCCTGCTTTTGAAACAAGGGTGTGGAGGAAATTGCCCGATAATCAGGATTTTCCTGAGAATTTTTGGTCAACCACAGATAGTTAAAACTCCCTGGAACTCCATCCCTGGGGGGAGAGTTTTTCTTAGTAATAGGTACTAACCCACCAGGTAGTTCACCTTCTAAGAAGGCTAACAAGCGCTGTTGACATACCTTGGTATTAATCCCACGACCTTCCAAAAGTTCCAGAATTTGATTCAGGGATAGGGAGAGGTTAGTTTCTGTAGTCGGGCTATCTGGCATAATGTTTAATAGCTCTGAGAACAAGAAATAATCCGTATATTGTTGTCTAGATATTTCTAGAAACTGCGGATACAAGAGTGCGGTAGCTAAACCGTAAGCTACTCGACTGCACTTGCTAATAGACCCATTTCCTCCGGGGTGTAAATCTTCTATAATTTTGGAGTTGGGCAGTTTTTGTCCTAGCCAACGCTTAATGGTGGGTATGCTGCTCACTCCACCGGAAATGACCACTTGAGCTATGGACTCTGCTGGCACACCCCGGGCCACTAATAGTCTATTTAATTCTCGATTAAGACGGCGTACATAGGGTATAAGTATTTTGCTCTCTAGGTCTTGGCGATATAGCTTCCAATGCTGATCTGCCAATTTGAGAGTAAATGAGACTTGGTGCTGTAAAATCAGTTTTATGGCCATAGCTGCGTCTAACATTCCCCGCCCCAACACAGAACTTTCTAACCTTTGCTGTAGTAAAGTCCTAGCTAATGTATCCGTTTGACCTAATTGTGGTAATTCCAAACCCGTTAAATTTAAGCTGGACCACTCTACCCGATCTAAACCGGGAGTTGTAGGTTGCCAATGCCATGAATTATTTTGACTATCCCCATTGCCCTCTTTTATGTTATCATGGGTTTGGGGTGGTAGGAGCAACTGACAAATGATATCCTGTTCCATTGCTTTTCCACCATAGACAAAACTGTGCAAGGTCAAGTTTTTGTAGGTTAACTTGCTCAGATCCTCCACAAGATCAACTAGTACCATTTCCGTAGCACTTGCACCAATGTTCAAAGCTAGGGTGGATCCCTCACTTAGACCAGAGGTAGTCTTTAGGGGGTGGATACCTTGATTATCCCACACCTGGACTGGCTTTGACCTACTGGGATCTAGCTCAGGTAGCAGGGTGGCTATGGCCTCTTCCACAAAAAATATTTGGTTGCCATGGGAAACTAGCTTACTGGTTAATATGGACTCTCTTACATTAAATCGGTATTGTTCTGACCAGTTACCCGGACAACTGCAAATAACACCTGTTAAATCGTTAATAACTTCTAAGAAAACTTCTTTATCCATACCTGTAGCATGAGCGCTTAAAGCTGGCGTTGTGCTGGTATGATCTGATTTTAGGGTCAACAACAACTTTGACAAGGAGCGCACAACCCAAATCAAGGGACTGGCGGCAAATTCGTTCAGCTGCAATACAGGTTCCCACTTCTTTTGGTTGTTTTTATAAGAAACACCCACATGTAAAAAAGGCTTTAAATGAGTAGAATAAAGTTCTGGTTTGGTGTCCACTGGTATGGAGAAACCATTATCTATTTCCGTAGTGGAATTAATATCTTGGGGATTTTCCCGGGTTTCTGAGTGGGGGATAGAGCCAGTTGGTAGATATACTTCTGCTGGCAATCGAAAAGACTGGGTAAAAGTTGTTTTACCTGATTTATGTTCTGCGGACCAATAGATGGGGTGGACAATTAATTTGGCATGATTTAACAAAGCGGCAGAAATTCCTGTTGTTCCCAAGTCAATACCCAAATACCAAGATGAATTTTCATCCTTTTGAGGTGTTGGTTGAGATACTTGAACCTGATTTGTTTCCTCTGGTTTTAGGAACTCTTCGGGTGTGGGTATAGCAGTAATATCCGTGGGAGATTCTAAGAACATCATTCCCTGATCCACAATCTCCTCTAATCCATCCTCACTTGAGTTAGTAAGAGAAAGGGAATTTTCCACCTGTTTGATCTTTTCCCATCTGGAATCTAGCTCCCAATCAAAACTGGTGATATCACAATTATCACTTTCTAGATGTTGTGCATCTGCAAGTTCAGATGTATCTGGTATTTCATCCTGTGTACTAACCCTATCATCTAAATCTAGAAGATTTTCTTGAGGAGAAGTTGCAATATAACCAGCAAATAAATCTACTTCCAATTCCCCCTCAATTTTTTCTTCCTGATCGGAAAAATCCTGATCCTGATCAAAATTCTCCCAGGTTGGTGTGATTTCCTCATCCTTGGAGAATGGAGCATCATCAGCATCCACCAATAAATCAGTCAAAACAGCGATCGTATCCTTACTATCTGGTTCAGGTTCTGATGGCATAATTACACTAGCAAATTCTGCTTTTGTCCCTGAATCCTCGGGCAATAAAGATTCCCATAATTTCACTGGTTCATTGCTATAATCGGTAAAAAGACTTGCATAAAGTTCATCAACTTCATCCTCCAGATTAGGACTTTCATAATTGATTGGGGGTGAACCTAAATCGGCAATTTGCTCTGTAGTATGGGAACTAGGGGAACTAGTAGGTTGCACGGAGAAAGTTAGTGGATCGTTTTGTAGATTATTTTGTAGATTTTTGATAAAATCTGCCATTAATTGTTCACCCTCTATCCCCTGATTGTGCATTCTGGTAAGGGACTGAGATAGGGACTGATAATAAGAATTTATGTTACGTTCTAATGCTTGAAAAATAACGTTAACAGTTCCATCCAAAGATAACAACTGTTGGTCTAAATCCTTAGTCAAATTAACTAGTCTTTCAATCCCGCTAGTTGACCCTAGAACCGTTTCCATAGAAGAGTTGTTTATTCCTGGGTTATTCTCACCAGAGCTTAAGCCCACATCTTTGTTGCCAGTTGTATTTAAGTAGGGAATTAGACTCTTTACTAGAGGATCAATTAGTGCTGGTACAGTTTGACTAATTATTTGTTTTATTTGTTCCTGGTTTGTTAATTGCTGCGATGGGGAAAATTCTCCACGCTTTTGCTCTAACTCTCTAATTTCCTGGCTCAGATTGGCCCTTTGTTGCAACATGGTAGATAATTCAGTCTGTAGGGATTTGAATAAACCCATCATTTCCCCTTGTATTTCTCCTGAAGGCAAATTTGTATTTTCCTGTTTCTGCTCATGCAAGCCTGGGTGTGACTTTTCTTGTTCTCTATTGACATATCTTGTTAATAAAGAGGATAATGGTGTAGATTGGGGTTCATTGATAAAAACCTCTTCTATAGACTCGCTTTCACGCAGATCTACCAGAAAACTGCGTATTCTTTGTAAAATGGTTCTTTCATCCTGTCCTTGACCAGATAGCAATTTGGCTAAAGGGTTACCGCCATTAGAGAGTAAGTTATCAATATCCAGAATCAGTCTTTCAATTTCATCTGTGCGGGAGGTCACTTTAAACTACCTTAAATTAAAATTACGTTAACTAAATAATATACTTTGGATATTGATTATGTTGGCTATTAATTATATAACGTGTAAGTAGGGAGGCACAATTATTTGTAGGATGGGTTAGTGGTAGGGTAACCCGTGGGGGCGTTGGGTTTCGCACTCCTCAACTCAACCTACGTTTATCTTATATTTAATTCCACTCACCCACTTATACTATTCCTCACTCTATGAATATTGCTAATTCTCCACCAGATCAGCCAGATCGAGAATCTAAAACCTCTCAACTTCCAGATCAACCCTTGAGGTTAGTGGAAACCGCATTTTTTGCCAGCACTTCTGCTCTGGTTTGGTTTATAAACTTTTACTTTCCCTTGGGTCCAGTTTTACGTGTATTCTTTTCAATTCCTATTGCTTTAGTTTATCTACGCTGGGGTAATCGTGCTTCTTGGATGGCAGCTATCACCTCTGGATTGCTACTTTCGGTTTTGACTGGACCTGTTCGGAGTCTTCTATTTATTATGCCCTTTGCTTTTTTGGGTGTGTTATTGGGAGTAAGTTGGCATCGTCGTGTCCCTTGGGTTGTTTCCATCAGTTTGGGCACCATACTATGTACGTTGGGAGTGTTTTTCCGTCTTTGGTTACTTTCTATCTTATCCGGTGAGGATTTATGGGTTTATCTAACTAACCAGGTTACAGAAATTATCGAGTGGTTACTCCTTAATTTACAAATATTAACTACTCCCAGTGCTTTAGGGGTTAAACTAGCAGCACTGCTACTAATTATGATTAATAACTTAATCTATATGTTTATAGTCCACTTGGCAGCATGGTTACTATTAGATCGTCTGGGAAATCTCATACCTAATCCGCCACATTGGATACAAGTATTAATGAATTATGAAGACTAACTATGATTAATATTTACACTCAAGTTGCTCAAGGTGAAAGATGGATACGAGATTATAAATCCGGTGCACCGGTTTTCGCTTGTGTTTTAGGTTTTACAGAAACCTGTTTAATTCCAGGTATTTCCGCTGCTGGCTTGACCCCAGAGGATAGAAAATATACTGCTTGTGCAGATGCTGAATTTTTGTACTATGGTGCCAATCATCCATCTCAATATTCCCTACCTCCCTTAATTGCTGGTGCTTCCCCGGTTTTGATTTCCCGCGCTGTCACAGAAGGGTTACAAATACCAGTTTATTTATTTAATGCGGGTCTACCCCTTATCCCCTCCCCCCCCTGTATTGATTTAGGTGGCACCTTGGCTCGGTGTTTAAGTACGGCTAGATCAATAGAATATAGTACTGTTGAACACTTACTCAAACAAGGACTACTCTGGGGTGAAAAACTTAGCACTAATATTACATCCGGATATTTAATTTTGAGTGAGTGCGTTGTTGGTGGTACTACTACTGCTCTATCTGTTCTAACTGGTTTGGGAATTGATGCAGTTGGCAAGGTTAACAGTAGTCATCCCATTTGTAATCATGACCAAAAATGGTTTGTAGTCCAATCTGGTTTAAATAAGATAGGTAGTTTTGGTGATCCTTTGGAAATTGTGGCCGCAGTGGGAGACCCTATGCAAATAGTAGTAGCTGGAATGGCGATCGCTGCTAGTCGCAAGTGTGGGGTTATACTGGGCGGCGGTACTCAGATGTTAGCAGTTTATGCATTGATGCAGGCAATTGGACAAGTTCATTCTTTATCCTGGCAACCGGAAGCAATTGTAGTGGGGACAACGCGCTGGGTTGTGGAGGATAGCACTGGAGCTACGATTGATTTGGCTTTGAGTTTGAGTAAAAATAGGTTTGCTCAAGGTCAAATTCCTCCCCCCCTACTAGCTACACAGTTGAGTTTTGCCAATTCTATTTACCCCCAATTGCAAGTTTATGAGCAAGGATTTGTCAAGGAAGGTGTGGGTGCTGGTGCAGCTTGTATAGCCGCTTCCATGAGTTATGGTTGGCGACAGGAGGAAATTTTAATGGCCGTTGAATCGCAGGTGGAAAATATATATAAAAATACTTATTGAGTATTAATGAATTCTCATTCGTAACAACTGTTCTTCCAATGCTGCAATTCGGTTATAAGCTGCCGTTAATTGTGCAGTGAGTCGTTGGATCTGAACCTCTGGTGTGATGGTACTATCTCCCCCGTGCAGACGTTTATTTTCGGAAAAAACACCATCAGTAATTACATCCTTATGTTCTAAATCCCTAGTTGAACTAGTTGGGATTCTAACTGAGAAGGGTTCATTTTGGTCAGTTTCTGGATGACTATACCCGTTTGGATCTAAATAGCAATTTGCCAACCCTTGGGACAGTTTTCTGTCAAGGCTTTCAATTACCTGGTATAGAGCATCTACTTTCTGGCTTAAAGTCAGTATTTGCTTTTTTAATGATTCCATTGAATACCTTTGATTCCCAAATATTATTTCCATGCTATTCAACTTACGGAGATTTTTAAAAATACTTAGGATTTATTTAATCTTTCTTCAAAGTTAAGAGCGGGAATCTGGGGAATATAATTTAGGAGTTAAGAATTGCTATATGGAATGGAGGAAAATATGGCATCGGACTTGCTAATTCGCCAAGGTGAACTGGGGGATTTACAGGTTCTGGTTGAATTTAACCAGGCATTAATATATGAAACTGAAAACAAACAACTACCTATTAATGATATTAATGCAGGCGTGAAAACACTATTAAAAAATCCCAGTTTAGGATTTTATCTTTTAGCTCAGAAGAATAATCAGGTGGTTGGGTCCCTAATGGTTACCACAGAATGGAGTGACTGGCGTAATGGTTTATACTGGTGGATTCAGAGTGTATACGTTCACCCGGATTTTCGTCGTCAGGGGGTTTTTAAAGCTTTATATCAAGCCGTGAAACAGCAGGCAAAAACCCAAACAAGTGGGCTGAAAGTTTCTGGGTTTAGACTTTATGTGGAAAAAGAGAATGTAATTGCCAAGAGGACTTATCAGTCCCTGGGAATGGAAAAAAGCCACTATGAGATTTTTGAAGAGTTGTTAGAACGTAAGGATTAGGGATCTAAACATTTAAGACGATAGCCAACACCATGAATAGTTTCGATCAAATTCTTGGGGGCTCCCACATTAATCAGTTTAGCTCGTAGGTTCCTAATATAGGTTTTGATGGTTTCTTCTTCTGGTGGATTTTCCCAAGCCCAAATTTGGTCAATTAAGATGCTACGAGTAGCAATACGTCCATTACAACGCAATAGAGCTTCCATGAGAGCAAATTCTTTAGGTGTCAAATGAATAGGTTTTTTCCCATATAAAACTTTGTACGTGCTAAAATCCAAGGACAAGTCACCCCAGGTGAGAGTGTTATTAGTTACAGGCTTCCCTCGGCGTAATAATGCCCGAACTTGGGCCATTAGTTCTTGCAAATTAAAGGGTTTGACCATGTAAGAGTCCGCTCCAGCATCTAAACCTGTGATTTTATCACTAATTGTATCGCGAGCAGTGAGCATGAGAATGGGTAAAGTACAACCATGGTCACGCAGTTTTTGGCATAGTCGAATCCCGTCTAGTTTAGGTAGGGTAATATCCATAATTATCAGGTCATAGTTTATTACTGATAAGTCCTGTAATCGCCTCCAAGCAGCTTCACCATCCCTGACACATTCTACTTCGTACCTTTCCATGGTTAGAGCTTCTGTCAGGGATTCTGTTAGGTAATAATCATCCTCTACAACAAGAATCCACATCACTATTTAACTGATGTTTTAATTTGACTTTTTTAAACTTTCTGCTATCAGCAGTTTTTTGTTTAGTATTTCTAGGGCAGCTTGATACTGCTTATCATCTGAACTGCCTACTTGTTCACGCCTAATCATTGATTGTTTAACCTCTACATCTGGCTTAATCCCTAATTTATTAATATCTCGATGGTTCGGTGTTTCATATTTAGCAATTGTCACTGCTAAACCAGAACCATCAGTTAGTTGAAATAATGACTGAATTAGCCCTTTACCAAAAGTAGTTTCACCGACTAGCTCCGCTCTACCATTGTCTTGTAAAGCACCCGCTAAAATCTCGCTGGCACTAGCAGTGCCCTGGTTGACCAAAATCACTAGAGGATCCTGAGTTAAAGCTGGACCAAAGGCTTCAAAACTCCCTTGTATACCTTGACGGTTAACAGTATACACTACCATTCCCGAGTCTAACCATTGACGGGCTACCTCTATCCCCGCTTTTAATAGTCCTCCTGGATTATTGCGCAAATCCAAAATGTAGGCTGTCGACCCCTGCTCCTCCATGCTATTAATTGCATTCGCTAGTTCTAAAGCAGCATTAGCATTGAATTGTGAAAGACGAATATAACCAATGGGCATTCCTTCCGGTGAAAGACGTAAGTCAGCCAGTACAGGATTTAATTCAATGCGATCGCGCACTAAAACTACTTCTTGATTTGGTTGTCCCTCGCGACCAATCAGTAGGGTGACTACTGTGCCAATGGGTCCACGCATCCGCGCTGCTGCTTCATCCAGGGTGATATTTTCCGTGGATAATCCCTCAATTTGTAAAATCCGATCTCGTGGTTTTAAGCCTGCTCTTTCTGCAGGTGAACCCTGAATAGGTGTAATTACCTCTAATATACCAGTTTCAGAATTGAGAGCGATTTGTAAACCTATACCGGTCAACTCTCCGGAAGTGTTAACTTGTAAACTGCGATACTGGTCTGGGTCTAAAAATCTGGTGAAAGGATCATCTAGGCTTTTAAGCATATCTCGCACTACTTTGTATGCTGCTTGATCATTTCCCAGGGGTTGTTTAAAAGCTCGTTGTCTTACACTTTCCCAGTTTTGGTTATTAAAACTTGCATCTATATATGATCTATTAACAATTCGCCAAGCCTCAGCTACTACTTTTTGCTGTTGAGTTAAAGCAATAGCTGATGGAACAAAGTAGCTAAAACCCCAGATGAAAGCCACACCAAAAGCCAAAAGTAACGAAAATCCCCATCGTAAGAGCCATTTATTCATGGAGCTTTTTTCCTCTTATTCCTAACTAAACTAATTATTAACCTCCGGTAGGGAAGTTTTTAATGAAATTTCACTCTCAATTATGTTACTTTTCTTATGGGGGTGTCTTGTAATCAATTCTGAAGTTAATTATTCTTCAGATGACATGGAGAAGCACAACCAGCCAAAAAACGATAAAATCTTCTTGGGAACCAACATTTTTCACGTTGGCTTGCAAGCGGAACGCAATATATTCCATATTTACAGAATGTTAAGTTTCTGAAAAACCTAACAGTTTTGTAACCTAGCTGCTCTTTTTGCTTGCGCATCCCAATAGCTTTGAGAGACTCGTCTTTTTGAAGCGGGGAGAAGTCAATTATCCACCATAGGTAATTTGTAGGGACTTGAAATTATATGGCCAGCGTCTATGATTGGTTTGAGGAACGTTTAGAACTGGAAGCGCTCGCTGAGGACGTAACCAGCAAATACGTACCACCCCACGTTAACATCTTTTACTGTTTAGGCGGAATCACTCTAGTTTGTTTTCTAATTCAGTTTGCCACTGGATTTGCCATGACATTCTACTACAAGCCTACAGTAGCAGAGGCATTCTCCTCTGTGCAGTACATAATGAATGAAGTTAACTTTGGTTGGCTAATTCGTTCCATCCATCGTTGGTCCGCCAGCATGATGGTATTAATGATGATCCTCCACGTTTTCCGGGTATACTTAACTGGTGGGTTCAAAAAACCACGGGAACTGACCTGGGTTAGCGGAGTAATTCTAGCAGTCATCACCGTTTCCTTTGGTGTAACTGGTTACTCATTACCTTGGGATCAAGTGGGTTACTGGGCGGTGAAAATCGTTAGTGGTGTGCCAGAGGCAATTCCCGTAGTAGGGGTTTTGATTTCTGATTTATTACGTGGTGGTTCTAGCGTAGGTCAAGCCACCCTAACCAGATACTACAGTGCCCACACCTTTGTACTACCTTGGCTAATTGCAGTATTCATGCTGTTCCACTTCTTGATGATCCGCAAGCAAGGTATTTCTGGACCATTGTAATTGCTGTAAAACTGTAATTAGTGGAAAATTGTAATTACCAGACACTTGAGTAATCGGGAGACAACAACTAAAAATGTCCACACAAAAGAAACCGGATCTAAGCGATCCTATTTTAAGAGCGAAACTGGCTAAGGGAATGGGTCATAACTACTATGGCGAACCTGCTTGGCCCAATGATTTACTTTATGTATTCCCCATTGTAATCATGGGTTCATTTGCCTGTATTGTAGCCCTAGCTGTACTAGAGCCTGCATTAGTAGGTGAACCAGCAAATCCTTTTGCCACCCCTTTAGAAATTTTGCCCGAGTGGTATCTGTTCCCAGTGTTCCAGATTCTCCGCTCTCTACCCAATAAACTTTTGGGAGTATTGGCCATGGCATCAGTACCCCTGGGACTGATTCTTGTTCCCTTTATTGAAAGCGTTAACAAGTTTCAAAATCCATTCCGTCGTCCAGTAGCAACAACAGTATTCTTATTTGGTACTCTTGTTACCATCTGGTTAGGTATTGGTGCAGCACTGCCTTTAGACAAATCTCTAACTTTGGGACTATTCTAAATTAGTCAAGCCCTAATTTTGCTAATCTCAGACTAATGCCTGGGGGTTTTAAAAGTGTATGAGAGAGGTTAGGGAGAAATCTGTTTCCCGTGATTTCAACTGATATACTTTTGGAACCAACAGGTTACCAAAGAGTGTTAAATGGCTAAACAACAATTTTAGACTCAGGTCAATGCTTACTAAAGTTCAGCAAGACCGAACAACAGTAAAAAGCGAATTAAAGCTACAGAATCAAGTCCAGGAGTGGTTTGAGACCTTTTGTTTGCGATATCTTGTTCAACAAGGCTGGTCAGAAAGCCACATATACCGTATGAACCTGGCATTAGCAGAAGGCTTTACCAACGCGGTGCGTCATGCTCATCGGAATTTGCCACCAGAAACAAATATAGAAATTGAATTGGGTTTATGGGTAGATAGATTAGAAATCCGAATTTGGGACTACGGTCAACCCTTTAATCCTGATCAGATACCGGAACCTAAACCCGGTACCCTACAAGAGCATGGTTATGGATGGTTTTTAATTCGCCGTCTAGCAGATCAGGTGGTTTATGAACGTATAGATAATCAGAGAAACTGTTTATTAATCGTAAAGAACCGTTTTGAAGGCATACCTGCTTAAACTAGTATGACCAGCCCGCTTCAAGTACCCTTTAACTTTTGATATATTTCCTGTAAATCAAGAATAGTAAATAGGGTATCAAAATGCAAGTTAACTGATTCATACAATTCTCTTCCTCCTTGAAGTCTGTCTACGAGAGAAACCACCCGATCAACCTGATAACCGGCCGATGTGAGGCGTTCTACTGCT
This sequence comes from Cylindrospermopsis sp. CR12, assembly GCF_001432185.1. NCBI lineage: Bacteria > Bacillati > Cyanobacteriota > Cyanophyceae > Nostocales > Aphanizomenonaceae > Cylindrospermopsis > Cylindrospermopsis sp. CR12. The sequence goes on from NZ_LMVE01000107.1 coordinate 73,800, forward strand.
TGAAGAGCAGATTTCCCAGTGGTAACCACATCTTCCAAAACCACCACCCTAGCTGCTGGCGGTAAATTTGGACCCTCAATATAAGCCATTGTACCATGTCCCTTAGCTTCTTTACGAATAATTAGGGCAGGTATGGGTCTATTTTCATAAACAGAGACCACACTAACAGAAGACACAATGGGATCAGCGCCCAGAGTTAAACCAGCGACAGCTTGAGTATCTACTGGTAGAATATTAAGTATTAATCTACCTATAGCTAGGGCACCCTGGGGATGAAGAGTAACTTGTTTGCCATTGATATAGTAGGAACTCCGCCTTCCAGAAGAGAGAACAAAATCACCTTCCTGATAAGCAAGTTGACAGAATAAATCTAGTAACTTCCGACGTAGGAGGGCCAAATCATCAGTAGTTGACCAAATTGTGGAATCATGAGATGTTTTGGTAGAATGGGACATTAGCACTGATTAACTGTTAATAGATGTCTATTGCTCAATCCTTAAACCCATAATAATTAAATCCCGTTCCACACCTGCTAAATCAGCAACCTTGGGTAAGAGTCCCCAGTGTTGAAAGCCAAATTGAGCAAATAGTTGTAAACTGGGTTGATTATGGGCAAAAATAAAGCTAAGGAGAGTTTTTATTCCTAAACTAGGACTTTCATCGATTGCTTTTAGCAGTAAGGTTTTACCCAAACCACGTCTGTGAAAGCTGGGGGAAATATAAATACTGATTTCAGCAGTAGCATGGTAAGCTGGTCTACCGTAAAAGGATTGAAAACTTAGCCAACCAGCAATATTGTAATTTATTTCCACTACCCACAGAGGACGTTGTGAGGGTACTCTTTCCTGGAACCATGTCATCCGACTTTCTAAAGTTACGGGTTCCAGATCTGCAGTGGCCATACGAGTGGGAACAGCTGCATTATAAATGGCGACGATTGCTGGCAAATCTAACTCCGTGGCATTGCGGATAATCATCTCAAGTTAGTCCTATCTATATCCTTCCCACGGAGAAACTTCTAGAACACCATTGGGTTTGAAAAGCACTCGAAAATGAGCCAGAGGTTCCCGGTTTTTAGGTGCGGCTAAATTTGAACCGTAGAGGGTTTTAAATATTTCTGGTAGGGGAGTTTCTGTATAATAGTCAAAGGCAACTTGGTTTAATGGTTCGTAATCGGCAATTACACCATTTTTGTTGATAGCTACTCGATATCTCAATTCTCTTGGAAAGGAAGGTTTAATACTCCAGTTCTGGCGAATCGTCTGATATAGGGTTTGATTTAACTCCCTTATGGAAGTAGGATCAGTAATTTTGTCACCTATAACATCTGGGGTACGACTATACCCAATCCATGGACTAACTTGTAACTGGGCCTTATTTGTAAACACGACCCTAAATTGAGCTATGGGCTCTTTATTACCAGTACCACTGACGGGATTGTATAACAACCTGGGTAGGGGTGTTTTCTCTATTTGATCATTAGAACTTTGATTAAGTGACTTATATCCTACAATGCGCCCATCTGCTGCCACACCTATACGATAAATCAAATTTTCTCCTATTTTTCCCCGACTTTGCCATTCTGAATTGATTTGGTTATACACTTGTCGGTTTAAAGACTTCAACTGGGAGGGGTCAGTAATTTCCGGTACGGTATTGAGTAGTGCTTCTAAATCTTGAATATCAGATGCTAGTGTGGAATCAGGTGTGGGTGATGTTGTGGAAGCAGGTGATGATTCTGGCACTCCCGAGCTAGTTTGTGTATTTTGTGTAGTTGGATTCCACTGAGGTGGTGGAATTATGCCCAGGGCCAAGGCTGCTATAGCTAAACTTGATACTCCTACAGTAGCTGGTACTGCTTGTCTCAATGCCACCTGACCAGACATACCATAACTTCTGCTAACGGGTTGTAATTCCAAGATCAGTTCTGGCAATGTTTGGCTATCAGCAAAAAATTGGTCAACCGCCTCCACTAAATCAAATAGCCCAACCGTATTCATGTCTATTCTCAGGGGGTTATCTCGGGTATCCGTAGAATCTGAATATATAATTAGTTGGTGTCTGTCATTATTAATTCTTTCCACTTCGACTAACTCTGACCCCTTGCTGTGGGCCTGGGGATTGGGTACATTACTTAAAAACTCCTGTGCATAGCCACTTACCGCCCTGACCAAACTCTCGAAAAATTCTCTGCCCCCACTTATAGGTTGATTGTAGCCTGACAAGTAGCATTCAGCATTAATGAGTATGGACATCTCAGGTCGAGCCTGAGAAAATGTTGTGGAAGGAGCAGTGCTAAATCCTTCTAAAAGGATTGTGCAGTTAGGTAAACTATATTTACGTTGAATGTTCATTCTACCTCGCCGTCAAAAAGAGAAATCCAAAAGCGCTGCATACCAGCTGTACCAGTGCAGAATAGTAGTTTGGCTAATAAATCTATGGCAAGTTGATCCAACTTTTCATCAGAATTAGAATTAGGTGTAAGTAGGAGAGAACGTCTAGGATTCATCCGACTTTTAAAATGGGTTCTAAATCTTTCCAGATAATTAGCCAGACGCAAATTATGGGACAGAGGAATTTGTTTTTCTGATAGTTGTTGATATATCATTAGTAGCTGACGAATCACCACTGTCAATCTTTTAGCTATACAACAGGTGATAATAACTAAACACTTGGCCTCCATAGTAGTTAGGGGACGACGGGTATGGGCCTTGCGCAGTGGGTTGGCAGCACGCATTCGCCATAAATTAACCCGATTCCTGATCACCTGATTTAGTTCCAGTTCCTGGGCAAAGGTGAGTATGGCTTCTGATCCACCTAATTCGATGGACTCAATTGCTAGTAAGATTAGGTCAATGTCTATGGCAGTTCTCCGGGGACAGGCCCTAGTTCCGATCGCCGGATCTGGTAGTGTTTCCAAAATCATTGGGGTAGAACTATCAGTGGGAGGCTCAAATGTAGTTGTGCTTGCATAGGAGTTCATGCTCTAAGATATCCTGTAATATACGAGTAAGAAATTTAGTATGGCAAGTTTGTAATCTTGGATTGCATTTTAGTTTCCATCATTCTACCATATTTTGTATTAACAATGAACGCCAAACTAGTATGAACTTAAAATCTCTCATTCGTGACATACCTGATTTTCCTAAGCCTGGAATTTTATTTAGGGACATTACTACTTTACTGGGTGATCCTCAAGGTTTGCGCTACACCATTGATATTTTGGCAGAAAAATGTGGAACCTTGGAAATGCAGGTAGATTATGTTGTGGGTATGGAGTCAAGAGGTTTTATTTTCGGTGCACCTCTAGCTTATAAGCTAGCATCTGGTTTTGTCCCTGTGCGGAAAAAGGGAAAGTTACCAGCACCAGTTCACAGAATTGATTATCAGTTAGAATATGGTACAGATAGTCTAGAAGTACATCAGGATGCTTTGACTCCTGGTAGTAGGGTTCTGATTGTAGATGATTTGATTGCTACTGGTGGTACTGCTAGTGCTACAGCCAAATTGCTAGAAAAAATCGGTTGTGAGTTAGTGGGGTTTGGTTTTATCGTTGAACTTAAAGATTTGCAAGGACGTAAACATTTGCCTGATGTGCCCATTATATCTCTGGTAGAATATTAGTAGGTTATGAAAACTCAAGATTGCCCATGACAGATATTAAAACAAAGATCATAATTCCCTGGGTTAGGAGTCGAGATTGGTTAATTAAACTGGTTACTGACGAAACATGTATTTATGTTATCAAGCGGTTATTACAGGCTTTATTAACTGTTTTTCTGGCCTCAGCACTGTCGTTTTTCGTCATGAAGTTTTCTCCAGGTGACTATATAGATACACTTAGGCAAAACCCCAAGATTTCCCCGGAGAGGATTGAGGAAATTAGGCGGCAATTTGGATTGGATAGAACCTGGTGGGAACAGTTTTTACTATGGATCAGGCAAATCATCACTAGAGGTGATTTTGGCACCAGTTTTGTTTACCAGCGTCCTGTAGCTTCCCTAATCTGGGAAAGGATACCAAATACCTTGTTGTTGGCAGTTGCATCCTTAATTGTTACCTGGGCGGTAGCTATTCCTCTGGGTATTATTGCCGCTGTTCAACAAAATCGGTCCACGGATAAGGTTCTTCAAGTATTGAGTTATGCTGGTCAAGGGTTTCCCAGTTTTATTACAGCTTTGTTTCTGCTGTTTGTAGCTCAAATTACTACCCCCTTATTTCCAGTAGGTAATATTACTAGTCTTAACCATTCTGAATTGACATGGTTTGGCAAAATATTAGATATTAGTTGGCATATCTTATTACCTTTAATTGCATTAAGTATTACCAGTTTTGCCGGCTTACAAAGGATTATGCGTGGTCAACTGCTAGATACTCTACGCCAAGACTACATTCAAACTGCTCGCGCAAAAGGACTGCCAGAAAACCGAGTTATTTATGTTCATGCTTTGAGAAATGCTATTAATCCTTTAATCACTTTGCTGGGATTCGAACTAGCCAGTCTACTAAGCGGTGCTTTTATTACAGAAAACTTTTTTAACTGGCCTGGTTTAGGCAAGTTGACTTTACAAGCTGTTTTGGCAAAAGATCAATACTTAGTAATGGCTAGTTTAGTGATGAGTGCCGTATTATTAATTTTTGGGAATTTAATTGCTGACCTAATGTTAAAAGCGGCTGATCCTAGAATCAGGTTAGAGGACTTATAGCCTTGGCTACATAAACTAGCGCTGCTGAATTAAGACCTTCAACAACGCTTCCTGTGAGTTATAGGAGCAAATACAAAGTTCTCTAACCCTAATTAGAATTAGTGGTCAATAATTGCTCGGATAAAATCTAGACAGCTTCACCATTCTTTTCACCGGTACGAATGCGGATAACACTATCAACGGGACTAATGAAAATCTTGCCGTCGCCAATTTCTCCCGTGCGGGAAGCGGAAATAATTTTATCTACCACCATATCCACTTGGCTATCCTCAACGACAATTTCTAATTTGAGTTTTTGTAAAAACTCCACGGTATATTCGGAACCACGGTAGCGTTCCGTTTGGCCCTTTTGTCTACCAAAACCGCGAACTTCCGAAACCGTCATACCAACAATTCCCGCATTCACGAGAGCAATTTTTACATCGTCCAACTTAAATGGACGAATTATGGCTTCTACTTTTTTCATTTTTTCAGTTCCTGAATTCTCAGATGTTTATATATCTAACCAGATTTTTTGTCGGTATTGTTAACCTAATTCATTTAACACTGGTGAGAAATCCATCTTATGTATTTTATGTCACCTTTTTGGATTTTCTTGCAGGAGGGACTGCCAATCGGAAATGGCTTGTTCTGTCCACAACCAATTCTGACCCAACCTCGCCACTGTAAATTGCCCAGGTTCCTTCTGAATTATCATTTGACGCAGTTTTACTGCTTCGTCAATATATCTTTGCCTTCTATTAGGAGATTGACCATTTGCGGACTTGTATAAACCCAAAGCCAATCCCCCATAAGCAGTTAAGGAATCTAGGGAGACCTTTTCATCAGCAGAACCTACAGATCCTACAGTGATTAACCCATCACTATTAGATTTTAAGGAAAGATTGAGTGCCCTAAACCAGATGTCATTAGCACGATTCAACTTTCCCTCAGCATAATAAGCAAATCCTAGGGCATTATTATACATAACAGAACTAGGTTGATTCTTCACTGCAACATCCCAGTAACGCCGGGCATCATCAATACTGTATTTCTTATCTTGGATTTGAGCGGACTGCCAAGCCAATCTTCCGCGCAGAAAATTAAGAGCAGGGTTTTTCCAGTGTTTGGAAGGAACTGAGGAAAGAGCAGTATCTGCCAATTTAAAGGCACCTCTGTTTAGTAACTCTTCTACAGCAAGGAGACCGCTATCTAAATTGCCCTGACTCAACTCGGTTATTGCTTGGCCAGAAACAATTTCGGTTTTAGCTGTTTTTAGGTTAATTACCTCTGTTATTTCCCGAGGGGAACTCAAAGGGATATTAGTGATATTGGCTACCAAAGGACGACGATTCCACCACCAGATTAGGGCAATAATCATGGCTAGGCCACTGACCACCAAAATAGTCCCTTGGTGTCTACGGCGAACGGTAACTTTAGTTAGGGGCGGTAGTGGGGAAAACCTTCTCACAGACTCTTGGCTCGATGATTTAGGTGTACTTGAATCACTACCAACACCTAATTCCCTTTCCCCTCTGGTGCTTTCCTGTGCCTTGATTGGTATTTCTGATTGGGTGACGGACATTTGTTCACTAGCAACCGGTTTATTATTAATTTTGCGAAACAAGTCCGCTACAATAGCCGCATCTTGCTCATCATCGTCATGGATCACTTCATCTAAATCCCAGTTATTATCCTCTAACCAGTCTAAATTAGATACTTCACCTTCAAATCCGCCTATAGATGCTTGATAATCTCCAAAAACCTCCGAACTGCCAGAAACATCTAATTGAGGGCTGAGAAAACCCTCAAATTCCTTGTGTAAATACAACGTAGGCAAAGCCCAGTAGACCTGATGGGAACCATAGGCGGAAATTAACCCCTGACGCACTCGACTTACACATAAATCTAGCGGGTAGCCTTGACGAAGATTACGATAGAATAATTGTGTTAATGTCAAAGCTACTTCGTCAGGGATGCGTTCAGACATAGCTAAAACACTACTAATACCTCTTTTAACTAGGCTCTCGGTTAAGTTGTACTCCCCCGTATCTCCTTCACTATTGGATTTGGCTCTGTAAGCTCCCAAACAGGAGTTAAACACCGCCATCTGAATATTATTATTGACCAGCAACCCTGCTAAATCATCACCAGTTAGTGATTCCGTCAGTCCTGTTCGACGACTCACTAGATAGATCTCCCCGCCCCGAGACCCTAAATTACTATGGCCTGAGTAATGGAGAACATGGTATCTTCCCTGTTCTAGGGACCGAGTTAACTCTTCTCTACCCGGTTGCTCTAAAACCGTTAGTTCAATTTCTGGCAAGTTCCTACTAGTTTCCTCCCGAACCCAATTATTACGATCTAGCTCCGATTTTAAATGCAATGCTTCTTGTTTAAGTAATTCAAGTCTAGCCTGATCCACAGGACAAGAAATTACCATTAACACTTTGATGAGATTTTCTTCTTGACGTGGAGGTAAGCGTATGGGACTTGACACAGAAAGAACACCATTCTGATAGCGAGAGAAAGCAATATAGGGACCGGTTGCTACAGGACGATCTCCCGCATACATAACTTCCCAGGGTAATCGTGCCAATTTGTCGTCTTTTATTCCTAAGCGCAATCGCAACAACTGGTGTTGATTTTGGGCAACGCCCTGAGCTGTAATCCAACTATCTCTGAGGGTACCTTGAAACAGTGCATTGTATAATTTTTGACCCAGTGCCACCAAGTTTACAGGGTTTCTGGGAGTGCCCCCAGCGGACTGGGTCAAGCTTTCCCCCTGTAGCACTGATTTTAAAGGGTCATTCATTAAATGTCCCGCAGCTGCTAACCATTCAGCTACAGGCCAAGTCACCAGTTCTTCTGCCAAGGGCACCCCAAGTGCGACTTGTTCCGTCCGCACCAAGTAGTCACTTTGCCCTACTGGGGTTACGGAAATGTGAAATTCCTGGGTCACAACCTCTCCTGTTTGCTTCCTAAAACTTGCTTCTTACCTAAAAATAAAAAGTCCCTAGTTTCCCTTTGTACTATATTAATATTCTGCTAACACTTTAGAAGTATTTTTTTTTAAAATGTTCCCATTTGACCATCATTTTTTCCTGGATGGTTTAGAACTTTATCCGGATTTAACTAATTCACACTGGAACACTTTACTGGTAGATGCACCTTGATCTTCAACTCCCCTAGCTGGCTGCAGGCCTCTAGGGGTTTTTTCTTGGGCCTAATCAGTTAGAAACTGCTTCAGCTGGCCAATTAAGAAAATCTCTCATTCCCAATCTTTTTCTCCGGAATATGGCATATTGCCGAGGAAGACTTAAATGGTAGATGCACCCTGATAATTAATCTCCTCCGGAGGCCTTAAGCCTCTGGGGGTTTTTTATTGCCCATAAACTATAAATTAAAATTAAACAAGCTCAAAATTCATCCGGATTGCCTTCCCCTGCTACGGGATACTAAGGTGGTAGATGCACCCTGATAACTAATCCCCCCTAGTCGGCTAAAACCTCTGGGGGTTTTTTCTTGGATTTTTTAGTCCCATGATAACTGCCTTTTGTCTTTCTTTATCTATTTTTACCTCAAATCCCCTCCCAGAATGATTGCTCTGATCACAAATTGAAACAAATTCAATATTGCCTAATTCTCATTTTTGGACATCAACCTTTACTAAGCGTTCTGGCGCTATGATGTATTTTATTCATATTAGCTCCAAATAGTTCAATATATCTGTAAACTATGGAACGTGGTCTTTTTTGGTTACCTTTACTGGGGGTTTTTTTTTGGTTGGCTTGGCAAGGTGCAAGGGAATATCAAAAGGTTGAAACCTATCGTGTCTGGGCTGAAAGTTTTCAACGCTCTAAGTATGATATTTATGGGGTAATTGGTCAAAAAGACAACTACATTACCTGGGGAAAACCCAACCCCCAAGCCATTGTTCAAGTGCAGACCTTTTCTCTGGTGGATGTTCAAGAAATCCGCCTTCTGATAGATGGTCAATCGGTCAGGTTGGACCAACCGCCCCAGAAGGGTCGTTTAATAGAACTGGAGTTCATATTTTACCCAGGTGCTGCTTTTGCTCCATCTCTAAACATACCTTTTACCGAGATCCCCTTGGCAGCTCAATGGGGTCATTTCCTCCAAAATAGGTTACAAAATTTACCTTCTTAATGACCATTCAACAATTGCCTTGATTAGTCCATCAATGGTATATTGTTGGGTAGTAATGTCTACCCGACCTAGTAAGTCTATACAAGTTTTGGATGTCTGTGGACCAATAGAGGCGATCGCAGTTTTCTTTAAGTAGTGTTCTATCTCTTGAGGTAAATTATTTTCTAATAATACACAGAAAAACTTGACGGTCTTGGAGCTAGCAAAGGTAATTACATCTACTGACTGATTAATCAGGACCTGCTGTGCTGTGGTAGGTATGCTCTGGGGACAAAGAGATTCATAAGCGGGAACTTCCACCACTTGGGCACCTTTTTGTGTTAGTTCTTTGACCAAAATCTCTCTCCCTCCACTTTCAACCCGGGGAAATAGGATCTTTTTACCTGCTAGGTTTTCGGGAAAGTTGTTCACCAGGGAGTCAGCTATGAAGTCAGGGGGTATGAAATCTGGTTCAAGGTGGTGCGTTTTCAGACTTTGAGCCGTTTTTTCACCGACAACAGCAATTTTAATTCTATTTATTGCTTGTTTAATTAAGGCTTGCTGATTTTTATTTTGCAATGCCATTCTCTCAAAAAAGTATTCGACCCCGTTAGTGGAGGTAAAAACTAACCAATCAAAAGTGGATAATTCTAATATGCTCTGATCTAAGAACATCCAACTGGAAGGAGGACCAATTTCTAGTGCTGGTAGTTCAATTACTCTTGCTCCTAAACTGGTTAGTCCTTGACTCAATTCGCTGGATTGTCCTACTGCGCGGGTGACGAGGATGGTTTTACCGCTTAGGGGTGTGATGGAGATGTTAATTGACACGATTCAAGGAGGGGAAGCAATAATTAATCTATTCTATACTTTTTCCAGAAATTTTCTCAGTCCCACAACTTCTCCAATCACGATTACAGCGGGAGAAAGTGATGTGTCTCTGGTTTTTCCCACTATATTACCTAGTTCACCTATGCAAATTTTTTGCTTGGCAGTTCCAGTCCAGCGAATAATTACTATGGGAGTGGATTTGGATTTTCCATGTGTGAGTAGTTGGTGGACTATTATCTCTAGGTTTTTTCCTCCCATCAAAATTACTAGGGTTTGTAATCTTGATAGAGCTTCCCAGTCTAAAATATCAGGATCATGTGCTGTAGCTACGGCAAAACACTGACTTAAAACCGTGTCTGTCAGTGGTATTCCAGCTAATAATGGCCCCGCTAGAGCTGAGGAAATTCCCGGGATGATTTCAAATTCACAACCTGCTGATTTTAAAGCGGTAATTTCCGCCATACATCTACCAAAAATAAATGGATCTCCTGCTTTTAGTCTGACTACTTGTTTACCTTCTCGATAATATTTCACTAACAGGTTATTAATTTCTCCTTGGGAGGTGCTTATACCCCCTCCCCTTTTACCTACATCTAGTTTTAAACAGTTACTGGGGACAGAATTTAATAATTCTTCGTCTACTAGTGCATCATATATTAAAACTTGAGCAATCCCCAGTAATCTATAGGCTTTTACTGTTAGATATTCTATATCCCCTGGTCCTGCTCCTACAATATAAACTTTATTTCTGGACATTTTCTATCGGATTAATTTAAAAGGGCACTAATGGGAAAGATTAGATATTCAAGGAAAAACATTTTCCAAATTAATTGATAAAATTTGGCAATTTCTTTTTTGCTCTCCAAGTTCACTTTCTGGCTTTTTGACCATAGGAATATTAGGGGTATGGTGTGACTGATAACTAGAAATGTGGGGTTAATTTCTGCTAACTGGAACATACCAACAATAATTATTCCTATATAACAAAATGTTAGTAACCAAAGGGCAATATCAAATACAGCTTTTTTCCCTAATTTGATGGTGAAGGTATTAATGTTATAACGCAAGTCCCCCTCCAAATCAGGTATGTCTTTAAATATGGCGATCGCCATGGTAAAAACCAGGATAAATAATGTTAAAGTCCAGACGGCAAAGGGTATGCCCTGGCTCCTTTGTAATAGCCAACTAAAATGCTCAAACAGTCCTAAGTTGATAATAGTTCCCCGGACGGAAAAAATACATAAGGCTGCCCAAAATGGAAATTGCTTCAACCTTAATGGTGGTAAGGAATAGGCGGTTCCAATTACTAGGCTAGTTACTACCGTAACCAATAAAAATGGTCCACTAATCCAAGCTAGAGCTAGAGCTAAAATACCCGTAGTAATCACAATGGACTTTCCCTGCTCTTCGGAGAATTCTCCTGCAGCTACGGGTAAATGGGGCTTGTTGATTTTATCAATATCTACGTCTATTAGTTGGTTTAAACCTACAATATAAATATTTCCGGATATACAAGCTAACCAGGTGATTAAAATTTGACCCAAGTTTGCTATAGAAAAATTAGAGTTGGTCACACCAAGAGTCAGCAAGTATAAACCTAGTACACTTAGAGTTGTGCCTATAATGGTATGAGGCCTGGAAAACTTCCACAAGCTGTGGAGCCAATTAGAAGGAGTAAACTGATTCATGGGCTATTTATAAGTTGCTTATGTTTATCTGTAAATTGTATATGGTTAATTTAGTTAACTGGCTATTTAATTCCACATAACAAACCAAATTTAATTAAACCCCTTTCATATCCACGGCGCATTAAACTAAGAGAGAGCGCCGCTTGAATTGTAGTCCAACCAGAAAACAATAACCCCAGGAATGCTTGGGGGGTAAAAGCAGAATCAATTACCACATTCCAAAATGGTGCAACCCCAGTTGACCAATCAGCAGTCTTAATGTTTTTTAGTCCTAATTGACTGGCGATCGCATAGTATTCTGGTAGGGAAATCACATAGGGTAGACAATAAGCCCGGTAAATATCTTGTAGGTGCTTTTGTTCATCCTCAGTCAGTGGTAAAACATCCGTGGGACGATGACACCATGTTACCATGATTAAAGTACCACCTGGTTTTAACACCCGATAACACTCTTGCAGAAATTTGGTTTTATCTGGCATGTGTTCACCACTTTCTAGTGACCACACCAGATCAAAGGAATTATCACCAAAAGGCATTTCTTGAGCATTGGCCACTAAAAAACTACTCCTTGATTGCAAATTGGCTTCCAGTGCCCTTTCTTTGGCTCTAGCGGATTGAATTGGGCTGAGGGTAATTCCTGTGGACATGGCATGAAATTTTTGCGCCAAGTATAGGGAACTACCACCTATTCCACAACCCACATCCAAGATATCATCTGCATGTTTTACTCCTGACCAATTTAGCACTGCTTCAATTAAATCAATTTGTGCTTGCCTACGTTCCTTTCTTTCTCTTCCATCCGCACCATAATAGCCATGATGCATGTGTTCACCCCAAATTTGTTCCCATAAACCAGAGGAAGCATCATAAAATTCTTGGATTTGCTGATAAATTTTTGTACTCATGTTCTTAAAGGTAAAAATTACTAAAAATCAAAACTCTAGAAAATATATTTTAGAGGTGGTACATATCTGTTTAACTTAAATATAAAGCAATTTTGCTCAATAAAAAAATCCTGAAAAAACTCTTAACTCAACTTGGTTATGACTGTTGCTCGGACGATATGCTTGGGATTTATGGCGGTTATCTTATGTGGAACCATTCTGTTGATGATGCCTTTTTCCACTAGCAATGGCACATGGAACGACCCGATAGTAGCACTTTTTACCTCAACTTCCGCAGTCTGTGTGACCGGACTGTCAGTGGTTGATCCGGGTACTTATTTTTCCTTTTGGGGTCAACTACTGATTTTACTGCTAGTACAAATCGGTGGTTTGGGATATATGACAACTACCACCTTCCTGATTTTACTAATTGGCAAAAGATTTGATTTAAGGCAAAAGGTAGCTATTCAACAAGCTCTAGACCGTCCAGGTATGAGTGGTAGTAGCCAAATTATTCGCTCCATTATTGCTACAACTATAATTTTTGAGATTACGGGAATTTTCCTCTTACTCCCCGCTTTTGTCCCTGACCATGGTTGGAGTCATGGAATGTGGTTAGCAATATTTCACAGCATCAATTCCTTTAATAATGCGGGATTTAGTCTCTTTAAAGATAATTTGATAGGTTATCAAACATCCCTACTCGTGGTTTTTACAGTCACTGGGTTAATCATCTTTGGCGGAATTGGTTATCAAGTCATTTTGGATATGTATCTTTGGTTACGCGATCGCCTAAAAAGAAAAACGACATTTATGGTATTCTCCCTTGACTTTAAAGTAGCAGTTAGCACTACTTTAATATTATTAGTGGTAGGGACAGTAGCTTTCTTTCTCATAGAAATTAGAAATCCTGAAACCTTTGGCAAATTTGGATTTTCCGACCAACTATTATTAGCTTGGTTTCAGTCTGTTACTCCAAGAACAGCAGGTTTCAACACCATTGACATTGGTAAGATGAGTGATGCAGGTCTATTTATTACCATTGCTTTAATGTTCATTGGTGCTAGTCCAGGTGGTACGGGTGGTGGGATAAAAACAACAACCTTGAGGGTATTAACCAGCTGCACAAAAGCAATACTTCAGGGTAAAGAAGAAGTTTGGCTCTATGAGCGCAAAATAGCCATAACTCTTATTTTGAAAGCCATAGGTGTGGTTTTCGGCTCTTTGGCAACCGTCTTATCAGCAACAGTTTTAATTAGTTTAACTGACCCAAAACTAGAGTTCATTCAAATTCTTTTTGAGGTAGTCTCAGCTTTTGGTACAGTGGGACTATCCACAGGGATAACTGGTAGTATTTCTACTGCTGCTAAAATAGTTATAATTGTCACAATGTATATAGGAAGGGTCGGTGTTTTATTGTCAATGTCAGCAATATTAGGAGATCCTCGTCCCAGTAGAGTTCACTACCCAGAAGGAAATTTGCTTGTAGGTTAGTTTATGGACATTTCATCATTGAAGTTTTTTCGCAGTTTAAAACAAGACAATCACCAATTTGCAGTAATTGGATTAGGTCGTTTTGGTCGTTCTGTTTGCTCCACATTACATGGTTTGGGTTATCAGGTATTAGCTACAGATGTGGATGAAAAAAGGGTATCTGAAGCATTAAATGAGTCAATTGTCGCTCATGCAGTGCAGTTAGACTCCACCGAATCAGCAGCACTTAAAGAAGCGGGCATTTTTGAGTTTGATACCGTTATTGTCGCTATTGGCAACTATGTTCAGGAAAGTATTATTACCACTCTTAATGTTAAGGAAGGTGGTGTACCCCATGTGGTTGCTAAAGCTTCCAGTGAGGTACATTGTAAGCTCTTAAAAAGAGTAGGTGCAGACCATGTAGTATTTCCCGAATACGAAGCGGGTTGTGCTTTGGCGCGCACTCTAACTAAACCATCAATTTTAGACCGGTTTGATCTAGATCCAGATAATAGTATTGTAGAGTTGATTGTCCCCGATGAATTTCATGGTAAAACCGTGGCCGAAATCCAGCTGCGAAATCGTTATGGTCTAAATTTACTAGCAGTTAGTCAGGATGGTAAGTTTAAGATTAATCCTGACCCCAGTAAACGACTGGAACGTGGTTCAGCGATGGTAGTAATTGGCTGTAATAAGGATATTAATCGCCTACCAATTTAACTGCAACAAATTCTTGCTTCCGGTAAAATCAACATAGCATCACCAAAAGAATAGAAACGATATCTAGATGCGATCGCCTGTTTATAAATACCTAATAATCTTTCTCGACCAATTAGGGAACTAACTAACATAAGCAAACTAGAACGAGGTAGATGAAAGTTAGTAATAAGACCTTCCACGACACGCCACTGATAGCCTGGATAAATAAAAAGATTAACTTTGCCTGTATATGGTTGTAAAGAACCAGTTTGGGCAGAACCTTCTAAAGCGCGAACTACCGTAGTACCAACCGCAATAATTCGCCCTCCAGCATTTTTGGTAGAGTAAATCTTCTCTACCAAATCCCCACTAACTTCTATCCATTCTTCATGCATTTGGTGGGTAGTAACATCTTCCACTTCCACTGGTCGAAATGTGCCGACACCAACATGTAAAGTGAGAAACTCCTGTTCAATACCGCGCTCCCGCAATTTGACCAATAGTTCTGGTGTAAAGTGAAGTCCTGCTGTGGGAGCTGCCACAGCACCGTCGTATTTAGCATATACAGTTTGATATTGCTCCTCCAGCGCATGAGAATTATTAATATAAGGTGGTAAAGGAACCTCCCCCAATTTGTGTAATAAATGGAGCAAAGAAACATTTATAGGCAAATCAAATTGCAACAATCTACCGCCCGTATTCTCATCCCGTTCAATCACCCTAGCAGTGAATTGGGGTATTAATTTATCCGCAGAGGATAATCCCTGATCATCAAAAATAATTTCAGTTCCGACGTTAAAATATTTACCTGGTTTAACCAATGCCAACCAACAATTATGTTGTTTTTCTTCCAAAAGTAACACTTCCACCCTTGCTCCTGTAGACTTGCGACCATATAGTCGAGCGGGGATAACTCGTGTATTATTCATCACTAATAAATCCCCAGGTTTTAATAATTCTGGTAGATCTCTAAAAATGTGGTCTAGAGGAGGTGTGGAGGTTCCCGTATTGGGGGAATTAATCACCATTAAGCGAGAACTGTCTCTGGGAACCACGGGGTTCTGGGCAATTAATTCTGGAGGTAGTTCATAGTCATATCCAGATAATGAGATATCTAGGTCACTATTTTGCATTCTTATTCTTTGAATTAGGATATTTAATGTCTAAATGCTTCATATTAGCATCAAGGTTTTTTAAGTGCTGTCAGAGATTAATCTGACAACTCTGGGAGATGAAAGAGCTAATTGGCGTTCATAAAGCCATAATTGTACATCCTAGGGGAGGTGTCAATATGAGGAAGAATTTCC
>NZ_LMVE01000108.1:0-1332 GCF_001432185.1 Cylindrospermopsis sp. CR12
GTAAAGGAGAATCGAAAATGGTGGGATCTATTGATTCAGGATGGATACGGACTCGGTCTTGTTCTAATGCAGTCTTGCGGTCTATGAGAAATCCTTGAAAAGATTTGCAGGTTCCTGATACGGGACATCCATCGCAAATAACAGATGAGTTATCTACATTGACCTCCTGTTGTCGCAAACCCTCAAATACCTCACTAGCAATGCAATTAGGCTGAATATCAGGCTTTTCTCCCTTTTTGGCTCGTCGTAGGTAATATCTACCATCAGCAGTTTTTTGAGAGGTATCCCACTTCAGACCACCGTGTCTTGCCGTAGCTGGAGACCAATCAACCAGACTTGATACTGTGGGATTTTGCACCCCATTAGTGACATAAAGAATTTTATTTACACTAAGCTCATCAGGCATAAAAGTTCCCGCTGTGTGGGTTTTTCCACTACCTGGAGGTGTTTTTACAATTATATTCTTATAACCATTTCTATAAGCATCTAGTATCTCTTTCTTAATTTCTTTTACATTTATTTTCTTTCTTGTTACTGTATGTGATGGATTAGATACCACATATTTTTCTTTACCAAATCCTTTAGCTATTTTACACAGACTTCTGCCTGCTTTTTTCAATAAAGCAAATAGGTCTTGAGATTCCTCAACCCGCTTATCTTCCAGATCCTTAGCCCTAATTTCTTCTCCAAACTTAGCTAACTTCCCATTTTTAAACCGGTTCCAATCGGAAAATGGTATGCCCATTTCTGTTAGGTAGGCTTTAGCAATCTCAACCCATTCTTTACCGGTGGGGTTTTCCTTACCGTAACGCAATTTAGAAAAGAACCGGAAGTGGTCTAAAAGTCTATTGTCAGTGTCTATAGGACAAGCCCAACCTAACTTACCACCAATATTTCCAAACCAACCAGCCGTTCCCGATTGTGATTGATGAAAAGGGCAGTCGCTTTTAGCCCTTTTGCCAAACCACTTTACTTTCAGGGGATGTAATTTTTCAAAGTCCTCAATGGTGGCTTGTTCCGCAGTTTTATTAACCAGTTCAATTAAATTATTCTCCTCTTCCCAGACTAACTGTTTTCTAGCTGCCAGTTGCTTCTGTCTCTCCATCTTGCTCACCACAGTTGGTAGCGATTCCTCTGGCATGGATAAAATCCCATTCTTCTGAGATTTTTCCGCTAGTCTCCAATCATTCCACCGCTCATCGGATAAACCATGGGGAAAAAAGGGTTGTAAGATATCTTCAATCTCTTTAATAGAATAGCGTCTATCTCCCGTACTCACCAGGGATTGATATTTGCCCTTATCCGGGCGAAAGAAACCCGGTAACCGCATTT
>NZ_LMVE01000109.1:0-7360 GCF_001432185.1 Cylindrospermopsis sp. CR12
TTAATGGTGGAGATGGCAATAACACCATAGTTGCTGGGGGTGGAAATAACATCATTAATAGCGGTGATGGGAATGACATCATAACTGCTGGAGATGAGGATGATATCATTAATGCTGGAGATGGCAATGACACCATAGTTGGTGGGGGTGGAAATAACATCATAACTGCTGGAGATGGGGATGACACCATTACCGGTGGAGGTGGTATTAACACTATTGATGGTGGAAATGGTATTGATACGGTTGTAGATGCAAATTTAAGCTCTGCTACGGATGCCTTAACCATTAATGATAGCGATGAAACTAGAAACTTTACAGCTCCTGATGGTACAAGAATTCTTAATGTGGAGCGATTTACCAACCTAACTTTGGGTAGTGGTAATGATGTGGTTAATTTCACCCATCAAATTAACAATATGATTCATACTGGTGCGGGTAATGACACCATTAATAGCGGGTTAGGACGAGATACCGTTATATCTGGAAGGGGAGATGATCATATTGTGGTAAATACTGCTAGTCTGGTGATTATTGAACTACCAAATGAGGGCAATGATACCATATTTTCCAGTATAAACTATAATTTGGCTGGCTTAACACAGATTGATAACTTAACTCTCACAGGTACACTGGATATAAATGGGATAGGGAACAGGAAGGATAATATAATCACCGGAAACAGTGGTCAAAACGTGTTAACAGGACTGCAAGGAAATGACACCTTTGTGTTTAACCTTGGGGATTCTGTAGTGGATAAACCCGATAGAATAGGGGATTTTCAATTTGGCAAGGACAAGATAAGGGTGAATGGGGTGTTACCAAGTGTATTAACCCATGCCGGCAATAGCGGTGCTAGTACATTGAGTAGCTTGGTAGATAGTGTATTTATTGATGCTAATAGAGCATTAGATGGAAATCAGGGATTGGGGACTAACAGTGCAGCATTGGTAGTGTCAACAGCACAGGGAATAGGTGGCACTTATTTAATAGTGAATGATGGATTGGTAGGTTTTAATACTGCTACAGATTTGGTGATTAATCTGATGGGATATAGTGATGGTTTACCGGGTTTAGGAAATATAGCAGTGGGTAGTTTGTTTGTGTAGAAGGTGACAACCTCGTTGAGTTTAATCGACTGATAAAGTTTAATTGGGTTAGTTTTAAGCTCTTAACTTCATTTGAGGTGTAAACGAAGTACTCCATACGCAATATCGCCCTGATATACCTCTAACTCATGGGACGACCCACGAGTTAGCGAGGAAATTAATTAATCACAAAAGTAATGCGAGATTGCACTGTGTGTGGGAAAAGTTCTGGAAATGCGATCTCACGTAGCGTGATTACAATATAAATTTATACATTTAGTAATGTAATCATAAGAAATAAAACTTATGTTATCTATATATGTCTTTACTAATCTAACCTATACCAATAAAAACCAGATCATAAAATATTTTTATCATTCAATCTAAAACCGTTACCAATTTATCTTTTGTCATGATAGACTGGTAGCATGTAATTATTAGGGTAATCCTGACATGAAACTTGTTGGAGAGAAGGTTTTTAGCATCATAACTGATAACTTACGAGCATTCTCCCTGTCAGATAAGTTCTGGCAGTCCATGGATAGTGCTTTTGGAACAAGCTACAATAGCACCATCGCTGAGTTGTTAAGAGGAAAGTGGCAAAAAGGTGACTTTAGTGATTTACCACCTATAGAAATGGTTGATAGCGCCGTTCTAAGAGGTGGACAGGGGGCCTATTCGCAGCAAGAAAATAGAATTTATTTATCCGGTGACCTGATTGGTAATGTAGAAGCTATTAGCAGAGTAATTATAGAAGAAATAGGGCATTATATAGATGCTCAGATTAATCAAGTAGATAGCCCTGGAGATGAGGGATCAATTTTTGTAGCGTTAGTGCAGGGTGAAGAGTTATCTCCTGATGTGTTGGCAGTATTAAAAACGGAAGATGACACTGCATGGATTAACCTGAATGGGCGGTCTATTGTAATAGAGCAGGCAACCTTCACAAGCACTGGTAGAGTTAACGATACCATAAACGGGACAGTAGAAAATGACACCATTAATGCAGGTTTGGGACGCGACACTGTAAATGGAGGTGGGGGAACTGACCTACTGATCGTGGATTACTCCAGCAATACCTACACAGGTAACCAAGCAGGAATCACAAGTTCTATCTCTGGTAGTGGCGGGTTTAATGGTTCTTATACTGCCTATACTTATTACAACTATAGTTGGGACAATAACTACGACCAAGTTTCATTCTCTAACATTGAAAGATTCCAAATTACGGGAACGGTTGCAGGAGATAATATTACTACTGGTGATGGTAATGATATTATCGATGGAGGTGATGGCAATGATATTATCAACGCTGGCAATGGGGATGACACGATAAATGGCGGTGATGGAAATGACACCATCAATGGTGGAGGTGGTATTAACATCATTGATGGTGGGGATGGTATTGATACAGTCGATGTAAATTTAAGCTCTATTACTAGTACTCAAACTATTGAAGATAGCGACATAGCTAAAAACTTTACTCTTGCTGATGGCACAAATATTTTTAATGTAGAGAACTTTAGAGACTTAACCTTGGGAAGTGGTGCTGATGTTGTGAACTTCACGCGCAGATACAATAACACGATTAACACGGGTACGGGTAATGACACCATTAATGCAGGTTTGGGACGCGACACTGTGAATGGAGGTGGGGGAACTGACCTACTGATCGTGGATTACTCCAGCAATACCTACACAGGTAACCAAGCAGGAATCACAAGTTCTATCTCTGGTAGTGGCGGGTTTAATGGTTCTTATACTGCCTATACTTATTACAACTATAGTTGGGACAATAACTACGACCAAGTTTCATTCTCTAACATTGAAAGATTCCAAATCACGGGAACGGTTGCAGGAGATAATATTACTACTGGAAGTGGCAATGACATCATTAATGGTGGAGATGGAAATGACACCATCAATGGTGGAGGTGGCGATGACACGATAAATGGCGGTGATGGTAGTGACACCATTAATGGTGGGGATGGAAATGACATCATTAATGGTGTCAATTGGAATAGCTCTACGCCGGGAAGCAGCGAAGTAGACACCCTAACGGGAGGTCAAGGAAATGATAGATTCATCCTTGGCGACTTGAATTGGGTTGGATATGACAATGGAGATACATCTTCAGCAGGAACTACTGATTACGCACTGATTACTGACTTTACAGTAAATGATATTATTCAGCTTCAAGGAAAAAGCAGTAACTATAGCCTAGTTGTTAGCGGTTCAGATACCCACCTGTACTTGAATAAACTGGGATCAGAACCTGATGAGCTCATCGCCACTCTGAGAAGTACATCTACTTTGAATCTTAGTCTAACAGGGAGTTACTTCAACTACGTTAATGCTGCTGTCGCTCCCGAGTTGGCGATCGCATCTACCAATGCCACCCAAACAGAGGGTAACTCTAGTACAAAATCCTTTACATTTACTGTTACCCGCACTGGAGATGCTAATAATAGCAGCAGTGCTAATTGGGCGGTTACCGGATCTGGTACTAACCAAGCAGATGCTACTGATTTTGGTGGAACCATGGCAACTGGCACAGTGAATTTTGCGGCAAATGAAACTAGTAAAACCATCACGGTCAATGTGTCAGGAGACACTACTGTTGAACCTGATGAAGAGTTTACAGTTACCCTCTCTAACCCCACTAATGCCACTATTGCTACTGCTACTGCTACAGGAATAATTCAAAATGAAGATGTTGCTGCTCCACTACCTACCATTACACTAGCTGTAAGTCCCACTAGTGTCACAGAGGATGGGACCACAAATTTGGTCTACACTTTTGCCCGCACTGGTCCCACCAATGATGTACTAAGTGTCAATTACAATATTTACGGCACTGCTGATGAAACTGATTATACGGGTGCTAGTCCAGGTATTTTCCCCGCTTCAGGTAAGACTATCACCTTTACAACAGGTGCAAGTACGGCTATGTTAACCATAGACCCAACCGCTGATACCACGGTAGAAAGTGATGAAACAGTCATCTTAACCCTAGCATCTGGCACTGGTTACACCATTGGAACCACTGGTGCAGTCACAGGAACCATTACTAATGACGACCTAGGAAATACTCAGCAAATTACCAGCACATCTAACAGACTAAGAGCTACACCTGGTGCTAACTTAACTGTTCCCCTTTTCTATAATACGTCTAATTCTAACAATGCTGTCAATGGCATTGGCATTCGTCTTCACTATGATTCTACTGACCTATCTTATCAACAGGTCACAAATCTATTCTCAACTAATCTATTTGGCTCCATTACTAATGGACTAGATACAGAAAACTTTGATAAAGATAACACCACAGACCGCTATATTCAACTCCAATATTTTGCTACCACTGGTAACTGGCCTAATCAAACTCTACCCGTGAAATTGGGAGATTTTGGCTTCACTACCAGCAGTATTTTTCAAGGAACCCAACTCAATATTACGGGTGTTGATCTGGCTCCTGGTTATACCCTTGAAGCTGCTCCCATAGAAATATATAAGCAAAACTGGACACTGGATGTGGATGGTAATGGCACTATTAGTGCTCTGTCTGATGGCATCATTATCATGCGTTACTTGTTTGGCAATTTTTCTGGAGATGCCCTGACAAGAAATGCGATCGCACCTAATGCAACCCGCACCCCCAGTGAGATTAGAACCTACCTAGGAGAAGCAGGGAGCATACTGGATATAGACGGTGATGGTGCAGTTCGCCCTCTCTCCGATGGGATTATGGCAGTACGTTACTTGTTTGGCAATTTCCCTGGAAATGCTTTAATCAATGGGGCCATATCTCCCAATGCTACTCGTAATCTCAGCCAGATTGAATCCTATCTAGCAAGTATTAGCGGTACTTCCTCAGCTTCCCCGTTGGTTCCCCAACAAACTACCTTCTTACCCCTATTTGCCCAGACCTTTAACGCTACTTCCTCCTCAAAGCAAATTATTGACCTAACTACTTCTAATTCCTCCCTTACCCCTGGCGCTCCTGTTTCTATAGGGGTTACCTATAATGTGGATAGTGGTGACAATACCCTAACAGGTATAGGAATACGTCTTCACTACAATTCTAATCAAATCTCTTACCAAGGTGCTAGTAACCTACTGTCAACAGATTTATTTGGTGATGTAACTGACAACCTGGATGAACAAGATTTGGATGGAGACACTTCTACTAACCGTTATATTCAAATTCAATATGCAGATTTTAGTGGCAATTGGCCCAATCAAAATCTGCCAGTGAAAATAGGAGATTTTGCCTTTAATACTGTTTCATCCTTCCAGCAAAGCAAGGTAAATGTGACAGCGGTAGATGTAGCACCGGGATATACCCTGGAAGCTAGACCACTGACTTTAGCAGGAGATGGTCAACCCAAGGTAATATCTGGCACAGACCAAGGAGATGATATAAATGCCACCAGGGGTCAAACCACGGTAATGCCCGGAAAAGGGGATGACATTATTAGGGTAAATAGTGCGAGTGTGGTGATTATTGAACTACCGAACGAAGGTAATGACACTGTATTTTCCAGTATTAACTATAATCTAGCTTCCCTACCACAGATAGAGAACTTAACCCTCTGGGGTACGGAGGATATCAATGGCATAGGTAACAGGAAGGACAATGTAATCACGGGAAACAGTGGTCAAAACGTGCTGACAGGACTACAAGGAAACGACACCTTTGTGTTTAACCTTGGGGATTCCGTAGTGGGTAAACCAGATAGAATAGGGGATTTTCAATTTGGCAAGGACAAGATAAGGGTGAATGGGGTGTCACCAAGTGTATTAACCCGTGCCAGCAACAACAGTGCTAGTACATTGAATAGTTTGGTGGATAGTGTATTTATTGATGGGAATGGAGCAACAAGTGGAAATCAGGGTTTGGGGACTAACAGTGCAGCATTGGTCGTGTCAACAGCACAAGGAATAGGTGGCACTTATTTAATAGTGAATGATGGGGTAGGAGGGTTTAATCCTGCTACAGATTTGGTGATTAATCTGACGGGATATAGTAGTAATTTACCAGGTTTAGGAAATATAGCAGTGGGTAGTTTGTTTGTGTAGAAGGTGAAAGCTAAATTTGATTAAAACCGACCGTTCATATATTTAATTCCACCCACCCACTTAGATGATGATGATTCAGTTCATCCGTTAAAGTTAACTTCAAGTCAAGGTCAGAGCAAAAACTGCATCATTGAAATCATTGTTGGAATATTGGGTAGCGGTAGCGGGTAAATCCTCAAAACCATAGACACCATTACCATAGGAACGGAAGTGAGGAGAATTATCGTGATTAGCTGACCCAAAGCTAAAATAAGCGACTGGCTCCTGTACAAATCTAGGTGCATTGTTAAACACATTACCTACTTCCGTAGCAACAAGGTCTCGGACATATTTAGGTGCACTGGCAAATCGGTTTACGTCTCCATTTTCAGCAGCGACGAAATCTTCCACTCCATTTAACCCAGGAAAGTAAGTTCCACCGTTAGCAATGACGAAGGGAGCATAAAACTTATTACCTTCAAGTGACACGCCAGACCCCAATTGTGTAGCGGTGCTGGGAGTATCGCTACCACCTGCTTGCACTATAAAGTCTTTCACTTTAGCAGTAGTGAGAGCGTAAAACGCATAATCACTATCTGCTGGTTTTAAAATTCCTTTATCAGTATTAATTCCACCTTGGGCATCCACAACCTCATATAGTCCAAATAAGTGGTTAAAGTTAGACCTTGTCCCATTTTTCACACCTGTAACTTCACTTGATGTAGATAGTCTATTTGCATCTAAAGATATAGTTCCTTTGCCATTTGCTTTGAAAACTAAACCTCCATTAGAGATATCAACGCCAGGTGCATACTCAATAATGGAAGAGAAGGTGAGAACATCATCATTTTGGATGGTTCCGGTTACACTACTGGTAGTTCCAATGGTGTAACCAGTCGCAGATGCTAAACTTAACTCTACTGTTTCATCACTTTCTACCGTGGTGTCAGCGGTGGGGTCAACTGTAACTGTAGCGGTGGATGACCCAGGGGTAAAGGTGACGCTTGTACCAATATTATTATAGTCAGTACCATTAGTTGCTGTGCCTCCAATAGTGTAATTAATTGTTAGAGAATTACTAATAACTCCAGTGCGGGTGAAGGTGTAAACTAGGTTATTAGTGCTATCTTCTGTAACACTGGTGGGAGAAACAGCTAGGGTAACTTGGGTGTCATCATTAGTAATGCTTCCGGTGACTCCACTGGTGGTTCCAA
>NZ_LMVE01000109.1:7418-7648 GCF_001432185.1 Cylindrospermopsis sp. CR12
ATGCTAAAGTTAACTCCACTGTTTCATCACTTTCCACTGTGATGTCGGAAGTGGGGTCAACTGTAACTGTAGCGGTGGATGACCCAGCTGCAAAGGCGACACTTGTACCAACACTTGTATAATCACTACTGTTGGTTGCTGTACCCCCAATAGTGTAATTAACTGTTAGAGAATTACTAATAACTCCAGTGCGGGTAAAGGTGTAGACTAGGTTATTAGTGCCATCTTCT
>NZ_LMVE01000110.1:0-1332 GCF_001432185.1 Cylindrospermopsis sp. CR12
GTAAAGGAGAATCGAAAATGGTCGGATCTATTGATTCAGGATGGATACGCACTCGGTCTTGTTCTAATGCAGTCTTGCGGTCTATGAGAAATCCTTGAAAAGATTTGCAGGTTCCTGATACGGGACATCCATCGCAAATAACAGATGAGTTATCTACATTGACCTCCTGTTGTCGCAAACCCTCAAATACCTCGCTAGCAATGCAATTAGGCTGAATATCCGGCTTTTCTCCCTTTTTGGCTCGTCGTAGGTAATATCTACCATCAGCAGTTTTTTGAGAGGTATCCCACTTCAGACCACCGTGTCTTGCCGTAGCTGGAGACCAATCAACCAGACTTGATACTGTGGGATTTTGCACCCCATTAGTGACATAAAGAATTTTATTTACACTAAGCTCATCAGGCATAAAAGTTCCCGCTGTGTGGGTTTTTCCACTACCTGGAGGTGTTTTTACAATTATGTTCTTATAACCACTTTTATAAGCATCTAGTATCTCTTTCTTAATTTCTTTTACATTTATTGTCTTTCTTGTTACTGTATGTGATGGATTAGATACCACATATTTTTCTTTACCAAATCCTTTAGCTATTTTACACAGACTTCTGCCTGCTTTTTTCAATAAAGCAAATAGGTCTTGAGATTCCTCAACCCGGTTATCTTCCAGATCCTTAGCCCTAATTTCTTCCCCAAGCTTAGCTAACTTCCCATTTTTAAACCGGTTCCAATCGGAAAATGGTATGCCCATTTCTGTTAGGTAGGCTTTAGCAATCTCAACCCATTCTTTACCCGTCGGGTTTTCCTTACCGTAACGCAATTTAGAAAAAAACCGGAAGTGGTCTAAAAGTCTATTGTCAGTGTCTATAGGACAAGCCCAACCTAACTTACCACCAATATTTCCAAACCAACCAGCAGTTCCCGATTGTGATTGATGAAAAGGGCAGTCGCTTTTAGCCCTTTTGCCAAACCACTTTACTTTCAGGGGATGTAATTTTTCAAAGTCCTCAATGGTGGCTTGTTCCGCAGTTTTATTAACCAGTTCAATTAAATTATTCTCCTCTTCCCAGACTAACTGTTTTCTGGCTGCCAGTTGCTTCTGCCTCTCCATCCTGCTCACCACAGTTGGTAGTGATTCCTCTGGCATGGATAAAATCCCATTCTTCTGAGATTTTTCCGCTAGTCTCCAATCATTCCACCGCTCATCAGATAAACCATGGGGAAAAAAGGGTTGTAAGATATCTTCAATCTCTTTAATAGAATAGCGTCTATCCCCCGTACTCACCAGGGATTGATATTTGCCCTTATCCGGTCGGAAGAAACCCGGTAACCGCATTT